>JASHQG010000117.1 GCA_030037665.1 Acetobacteraceae bacterium | reverse complement strand
GGTATTCATGCTCGTGCCGTGAATTCGCTGCTTCGAAGCTGTAAGCGCCGGCTTCGACTTTCAGCATGTAGCCGACCACGTCCGCGAGCGCCGCCTCGTGAATGCGCGGCCCTTCGTTAATGCCATAGCAGGTATGAAACCGCACCTTCTCCCTGGGAATGCCGCGCAGGCTGGCATTCACCGCCTCGACGTACATGTCGGCTGTCTGCGCGCGCCGTCCTTGGTCCAGCGCCGGATCGCCCCATAGATCGGTCAGGAACGGATCGTCAATCTGCAGGATGAAGCCGGCGTCGACGATCGCCTGATATTCGACGCGCAACGCGGCGCCGACCGCGTGCAGGTATTCCTCCTCGGTCTTGTAGTACTCGTTGCTGCCAACCCCGCTTGGCGCGACCGCCGGCATGAAGACCGCGTGATGCGGCACTGCTGTCGCGGCTCTGCGGAGATTGTCGATATCACGTTGCACGGCGGTCTCGCCGCGATAGCGCACCGGGCCGGTGCAGGCGATCGGCACCACGGGGGCGATGGCGCCGCCGATCATCGCCTCACGAAAATACGCCGCATAATATTCGGGAAACGCCTCGGTCTCCGCACGGAACATCGAGCGACGTTGGTGTGGACGCGGTTCGAAGCCTGCCAGGCGTTCGTTCACGTAGGTGAAGAAGCCTGGCTTGGATTGCTCGCCGTCGGTGATGATGTCGATACCGGCCGCCGCCTGGCGACGCACGACGTCCTCCACCGCATCGCGCACGCGGGCCTGATAGGCAGCCTCGTCGCCCGGCTGGCCGCTCAGCCTCGCCTTCATCATGTCGAGCAGATCCGGCGGACGCGGCAGGCTGCCGATGTGCGTGGTGAGGATGCGGTCGTTGTTGTGCTGCAGGCTCATCGGCATGTTCGCTCCCCATCAGTGCACACGGTGTCGCGTCTGCAGGAGCCGGTGTGCGGCGTCCGGACGGACCGCACGGCGATAGGCGTGCAGAAGCGTGAACCGTACCAGATCGAGCTGCGCGTGGCTGCCACCGATACGCTCGAGTTCATCGACAAGCGGTTCAAGCGCCTCGATCGCGGCGTGGTCCTCGCCCCCCTCGAATGCCCTGAAGCCGCGCGCCACCGCAGGAACGCAGCCCCCGGACGGATAGCGACCCTCGTGTGCGAGGGCTTCGATCTGCCTCACGCGCGATTCAAGCCCGGCGTCATCACCCGCCACGACCAGCGTCAGGATGACGTGCAGATCGGAAAACGCCGCGCCGCCGCGGGGGAAATTGCGGATGGCGAAGTCGTGCAGTTCGCGCCAGGCAGCCTTGTCACGCGTCTGGCCTGTGAGTTCGCGGCGCCAGAGGAACGACACCGCGTCGTTCAGTTTGCCGCGCGGCGGCCCGCTGTGCACGTCTGGTGCGAAGGCCTCCGCGAACAAGCCGGCAGCGGTCACCGCATTGCCGGATTCGAGATGGGCGATTGCCAGATGCCAGCTCAGATGACTGTAAAGCGGGGCGTTGCGCGGGTAGCTCTTGAGCCACTCTGTCAGGAAGCCGCAGGCCGCCTGCGGATCGCCCGTTTCATAGGCGAGATGTGCGGTGGCGTGCGCCGCCCACGGATTGCCAGGATTCTGCGCGAGCGAACGCGCGATCAACGGGCGGGCGGCGTTGTGCGCGCCGTTCTCCGACAGCGCCATCCCGTGGTGCGCGGTGAACCACCAGTCGTCGCTGTAGTGCGGAGCGAGGTGGTCGAGCAGTTCGAGCAGTGTGCGCTTCTGCCCTGCGCGGCCGGAACTGCCGATCAGGCCGTTGGTGAAGGCGGTCGTGCCGAGCACCAGGACGTCACGCGGCCAGGCGTCGAGATGAACCGGGAGCGCGGCGAGCGCCGCCTCGGTGTCGCCGGCGACGAGGGAGGCAAAGTAGGCCACGTGGCTCGCCTCGCGGTCAGGGACGCCGGCGGCAAGGCCAGTCGCCTTGGCGATCGAGGCGCGGGCCGCCGCGACGTCGCCGCGCTCCAGGAGCGCGTGTGCCCGGGCAGCATGGGGAAGGGCGAATGTGGGGTCGGCCTCGATGGCGCGGTCGAACGTCTCGATCGCGCCGGGATACATGGTGAGCTTGGTCGTGCAGCCCTGGATGTAGGCGTCACGGGCAGCAGAAGAACTCGTGGAGAGAGGAAGGTCGTAGCGGTCAGTGAGCATGGGCGATCACCTCCTCGCAATGTCGAGCAGCGCGAAGCCGTTCTTGCGCATTGCATCCGCCCGGCAGTCGTTCATCGCGACCGCCCGACGTGATGCAACGCGGTGCACCGTGATCGGCGGTCGCGCTGTGGCCGCCCGTAAGGACAATGGCGCCCGCCAGCAAGGCCGCGTGTTCAGCATACGACACCGCGCGCCCGAAACGCTGCGATCTCGTCGCTCGAGAAGCCATGCGCCGCCAGCACTTCGTCGCTGTGCTGGCCGAACGTCGGCGACGCGGTTGGCGCCGGGCCCGGTGTTTCCGAGAACATCACCGGTTTGGTCATCGTCCGGAAGCGACCAACCACGGGATGGTCGAGCGTCGTCACCAGGTTTCCGGCCAGGACCTGCGGATGGTCGAACATGTCCTCGATCGGCCGCACCGCCGCGCATGGCACGTGCTCTGCGAAGATCTCTTCCCATTCCAGTGCTGTGCGTTCTGCCAGCGCAGCGCGCAGTTCGGGAAGCAGTTCAGCGGCATGCGCCGCCCGGCTGCGCATCGTCACGCAACGTGGATCGTTGGCCAGTTCCGCCCGGCCGACCAGCCTGCAGAGCGCGGCGAAGAAATGGTTGGAGTGCAGCGAGACGTAAAGCGAGCCGTGTTTCGTCGGATGGATGCCGGTCAGTCCGCCCGTGCCGGAATCGCGCGCCACCTCGCGGCCTTCTTTCTCGGCCCACACGAAACGGCCGGCCTGGATGGTCAGTGCGCTGCGCAACAGCGAGAGGCTGAGATATTGCCCGCGATCGCTGCGCTCGCGCTGGAACAAGGCCGCCGCCACGCCATAGGCGAGCAGAGCCGAGGTGAAGTAGTCGAGCACTGACCCCAACACCAGCTGTGCGCGGTCGATGCCGCCGCCCTGGAACACCGCCATTCCGCTCAGGCATTGCAGCACCTGATCGAACCCGCCTTTCTCGCTGAGCGGACCTTCGTCGCCGTAGCCGGTCAGCCCGGCATAGATCAACCGCGGATTGATCGCGCGCAGCCGGGGATAATCGATGCCCAGTCGCGCCGGCACCGAGGGGCGGAAATTCTCCACCAGCACGTCGGCGCTTGCCACCATCCGGTGCAGGATGGCGAGGCCCTCCGGTTGTTTGAGATCCAGCGCCATTGCACGCTTGCCGCGGTTCGTGCCCAGGAAGAAGCGGCTTTCGCCTTCCAGGCTCGACGGAAACTGACGCAGCATGTCGCCCTGTGGCGATTCGATCTTGATTACCTCGGCGCCGAAGTCGGCCAGCAATGTGCAGCCGTAGGGTCCCGCCAGATAACTGCACAGGTCGAGCACCTTGATGCCATCGAGCGGTCCAACCTGTCCGTTGATCATGCGTGATGTCCGGGCGACCGCCCGCTCCCCTGAACCTGCCGCCTCGCCTGTCTCGCTGGTCGTGGCGGGACTTGAACCGGCCATCACGGCCTGGCCTCCCGCGCACGAATGGCAGCCATCCTCTGCAGGACGCGCCGCGCACGATACACAATCGGATAGTCGATGAACTTGCCATCAACCTGAATGGCGGCACTCCCTTCCGCTTCGGCACGTGCGAATGCGGCGCAGATGCGTTCGGCGGCGGCAATCTCGGCGTCGCTCGGCGTGAAAACCCGATTCACCACCGCAATCTGATCGGGATGGATGCACATCTTGCCCTGAAAGCCGCAGCCGAGGGCGGTGCGGGCGGAGGCTTCCAGACCCGCCGAATCGCTCAGATCGGCCCAAACCGTGTCGAGCGGGGCGTCGATGCAGGCTGCGCGCGATGCGGTGACGACGACAGCCCGGGCGTGGGCGAGCTCGGTCTCGTTCCGGGTCCAGGCCAGATTCAGGTCGAGCGTGAAATCGCCGGCACCGAAGGCGACGCGGCGCACGCGGTGTCCTGCCGAGAGGATTGCATCGATCTGCTGCAGTCCCCGCGCCGTCTCGATAATCGGGATGAGATCGACGGCACCGTGCGGCAAGTTGCGCTCACGCTCCAGCTGAGCCAGCAGCCAGTCGATCGTGGCGATACCGGCGGCGCTTTCGGCTTTCGGCAGAATGATGCCGTCGATGCCAGCCTGCACCACGGCGACCAGATCGCCGTAACAGAAATCGGTATCAATCGCGTTAACGCGGACATAGAGCAGGCCGCGCCGGGGTCGTTCGAGCGTGGCTGCGACCGCCGTGCGTGTCGCTGGTTTCTCCGCGACAGCGACAGCATCTTCAAGATCGAGGATCACCGCGTCGGCGTCGAGCGAGAGCGCTTTCTCGACGCGCCGCGCGTGATTGCCCGGCGCGAACAGCAGACTGCGCAACGGGAGGGTTTGTCCGCTCATAGGTCGTCCCTGCGTGCCTCGATGGCCTCGTGTGACGGCGTATCCTCGGCGGACCCAGGGCGGAGCGCAACGTTACATCCCGCATTGCGAGGCGCTTGCGGCCGCGCCATGACACCGAAGAGCGGACTCGCGTTCGCGCGGTGACGGTGGCTAACCGACCGGTATCACCAGCGCAGCCGCCTTCTCGCGGATCTCGTCGGGCCAACGGGCAGGGCGCCGTGCGTCGAGATCGAGATTGACGCCGTACTGGCTGAGCCGCGCGACTTCTGCGCCAGTGCGGGGATCGGTCAGACGATGGATCATGCGCAGCGACGAATTGCCGAGATGCGCGATGCCGGTTGCGATCAGATAGGGCGCGTCGAGCGACAGCCTGCCGGACAGATTGAGAACCAGCTCGAATGTGGAGAAGCCGCGGCGCTGCTGGTTCATAAACGCGGCGTCCATGCCGATTGCGGCACCGAGCTGGGCGGACGAATTGGAGAAGCGATGCACGATCGCGCCAAGCGCGAAATGCCCTGCAGCATCGATGTCGGCGTGCTTCACCCGCCCGCGCGCCGTGGGGATGAACCCCGCCGTGGTGACCGGCTCAGCCCGGCTTTCCGGGAGAGGGCCATTCCATTCCGCCACGCTCAGTGCGAGCGTGCTGCGCTGATGATCGGTAAGCGCCGTCTTGCTGAGGTCCCAGTGTTCGGCGAACCAGGTGACGACCTCGCCGTTGGCGGAATCGACGACGCGGTGGCCGAGGCGTAGGCCGTCCTCGACGCTGAGCACCGCGCTTTCGATGTGGAAGCTCGCGCCCTCGCGCAGCTCGCGCGCGAAACGGGCGTCGATGCGGCGCGCAATCTCGACCCAATGCGGCAGCCCACCGAGGCCAACGGCTTCAGCCAGGTTGGCTTCGGCTTCCTCCAGCCGGTCGAAATAATACGCGATGGTGAAATGTTCGGTGACGTCGCACTGCCAGGGGGGCACCGCGCCGCGATAGGTCTCGGTCCAGTCGGTCATGCAAGCTCCAGCAGTTTCTGCGACAGCGTCCCGGGCTTATCCGGCGCGACGTTGCGGAACAAGTCAGGCGATCCGGTTTTGGTAACCGCATACACGGCAATGTCGCCGGCGCCTGACGCTGCCCCCGGTATGATGGCCCGCCTGGTTCCCGCCACCCGCGACTTGACATCCGCCCTGTGGCAAAGACGTGCGTGGCCGCCCCGCAGGTGGCCACGACACGAGGGCCGGACAAATGAAAATCACCGACATCATCGCCCACCCGCTCTCCCTTCACCTGCCCCAACCGCGTTGGACCGCCCATGAGCTGATGGACCTCGACCGCGTCGTGCTGGTCGAAGTGCGCACCGATCAAGGGATCGTCGGTTTCGGCGAGATCGCCGGCGGCCCACAGACCCTCATCGTGGAGATGGTGCAGAGGTTGGCCTCCGTCGTGCAGGGCATGGACCCGCTCGGCCACACGGAGATCTGGCAGAAACAGTTTGCGCTGACCTCCCCGCGTCCGGGCGGCCTGGGCGGCTGGGACGGTATGCCCGCACCGCTGCCGCGCAACCAGCGGCCGCAAATCATGGCGGCGATCGGCGGCATCGACATCGCGCTCTGGGACATCAAGGGCAAGGCAGCCGGGCTGCCGGTGTTCCGCTTGCTCGGCGGAACGCGCACCCAGGTGTTCACCTATGCGACCGGCGGCTACTACCTCGAAGGCGAACCGCTGGATGCCGCCGCGCGCGAACTCGCCGGGTTCGTCGCGGCGGGGTATCGCGCCGTGAAACTGAAATGTGGTGCCTTGTCGCTGCGCGACGAGGTGGCGCGCATCCGCGCAGTGCGCGAGGCGATCGGTCCCGATGTGCTGTTCATGCTGGACATGAACGCGCCCTACGACGTCGCGGGCTGCATCAAGTTTGCCCACGCGGTCGCGCCGTATGACATTTTCTGGCTGGAGGAACCGTTGCACTGGTATCTGCAACCGGCCGATTTCTCGCGCCTGGCCGCGTCGTCGCCGATCCCTCTGGCGCATGGTGAGCGTGAGTGGCACCGCTATAGCGTGCGGGATTTCATCGACAGCGGCGCGATCCGCTATGTGCAGTTCGACTCGACGCGGCACGCCGGGTTCACCGAGTCGCTCCGCATCGCGCATTATGCTGAGATGAAGGGCGTGTCGATCGCGCCCCATTCGGTGGGCCATCTGCATGCCCATCTGGTCTCGGCCTTCGGCGACGCGGCGTTCGGCGCAGAATCGCATGGCGATGCAGGGCGGCATCCGATCCATCATGCGATCTACCGCGGCGGAGCGGAGGTGCGGGACGGCATGGTGCACCTGTCCGAGGCGCCGGG
>JASHQG010000116.1 GCA_030037665.1 Acetobacteraceae bacterium | reverse complement strand
GTGCAATCGCCCGACGGACCGCTTGAGATCCGTGCCGCCGTGATCGTTGCTGCTGACGGTCGCCACTCCACGATGCGCGATGCGAGCGGCCTGCGCTTGATCGAGCATGGATCGCCCATGGACGTGCTGTGGCTGCGTCTGTCGCGTCATGACGACGATCCGGCGCAGACGCTCGGGCACGTCCGCGCCGGACGAATGCTGGTGACGCTCGACCGTGGCGATTACTGGCAGTGCGCATTTGTGATCGCCAAAGGCGGCTTTGAGTTCGTGCGCAGCGCCGGCCTGGGAAACTTTCGCGCCGAGATCGTCCGCCTGGCGCCACATTTCGCTGATCGTGTGGTGGAAATTGCCGACTGGGATCAAGTGAGTCTGCTGACTGTGACGGTGAACAGGCTTGAGCAATGGGATTTGCCGGGTTTGCTGCTGATCGGCGATGCCGCACACGCGATGTCGCCGATCGGCGGCGTTGGGATCAACCTGGCGATCCAGGATGCGGTTGCCGCGGCGAACGTTCTCGCCCCTAAATTGCGTGCCGGCGGGGTCTCGCGGGCGGATCTGCATGCGGTGCAGCGCCGGCGCGAGCTGCCGACGAAGCTGACCCAAGCGTTGCAGATGGCAGTCCAAAACCGTGTCATCAGCAATGTCTTGCGCGCGACGGCAACGCCGCGGCCGCCACTGTTGGTGCGCATGCTCGATCGTATGCCGGTACTGCGACGCATCCCGGCACGCGTACTCGGCATGGGGTTTCGGCCGGAGCATGTGCGTATCTGACTGGTCCTGTCCCGGCATGGCCGGACCGGACCCGGCCATGCGCACAACGACTGTGCCTTTGGCGACCGACGCCCGTATGCGAAATCAAGCGTAGATGGTCGGCGCACGACCGGCCGTGACGGGTTCTCTGGCGCCGCCCTGAATTTCCTGGACGTTTGACATCGCCCCGCTACGCTTCGAGATTCACAGTGCCCATGTGCAAGGAGAGGACATCCATGACAGTTCTGCGCGCCTCCAATCGTCCGACGAAGCAACAGCCGGCGGCCAATTTCACCGGCACGGTGTATTCCGACGAAATCGTGCAGGGTAAGAGTCCGTCGCGTATGCGTGCCTCGGTCGTGTCGTTCACACCGGGCGGCCGCACCGCGTGGCACAGCCATCCGGTCGGGCAGACCCTCTATTGCCTGTCCGGTGCGGGCCGCGTGCAGTTCGAAGGCCAGCAAGTACAGGAACTGCGCCCCGGCGACACGGTGGTCATCCCGCCCAACACGCGTCACTGGCACGGTGCTGCGCCCGACAAACTGTTCGCCCATCTCGCCATGTCGGAAACGACAGACACAGGTGAAGGCACCGCCTGGTTCGAGAAAGTCAGCGAAGAGGACTACAACAAGGCCCCGGCGCCAATGACTTGACCACTCCCGCCAAGTGGGAGAGGAGGACCGGACGCGTAGCGGCGGGAGGCGAGGGTGCTACGTTTGGCACGAAATACCCTCACTCTGATCCTCTCCCGCTTTTGGGGGAGAGCGAGGGCATGAAGGTTCTGGAAGGTATCCGCGTTATCGACGTCAGCCGTGTCCTCGCGGGACCTTACTGCGCGCAGATGCTGGCCGATTTCGGCGCGACCGTGATCAAGGTCGAGGCGCCGGAGGGCGACGAAAACCGCACGTGGCTGCCAATCCTGCCCAGCGGGCACAGCGGGAATTTCGCATCGGTGAATCGAGGCAAGCGCAGCATCGTGCTGAACCTCAAGAACCCAGCCGCCCGCGCCGTGCTGCGCAGGCTGGCGGCGTCGGCGGATGTGCTCCTGCACAGCTTCCTGCCCGACACGGCAGCGCGGCTCGGCATTGGCTACGACGAGCTGCGCGAGATCAATCCGCGTCTGGTGTTCTGCAGCATCTCCGGCTACGGCGCGGACGGACCGCTGGCAGAGAAACGCGGCTACGACCTGATGGTGCAGGCGTTCGCCGGCGTGATGTCAACAACCGGTACCGTCGGTGGCTCTCCGGTGCGCTGCGGCGTGTCGTTTATCGACATGTCCACGGGGCTGGCCGCCTACGGCGGCATCGTCACCGCCTTGCTGGCGCGCGAGCGCACGGGACTCGGAACCTGGGTACGAGGCTCTCTGATGGAGACTGCCGTGGCATTACTCGGCTATCACGCGGTCGCCTGGATGCAGGGGGGAGTTCTGCCGACGCCGCAGGGTTCGGGAAGTTGGCACCTCGTTCCATATCAGGCGTTCCATTGCGCCGACGGCTACATGTTGGCCGGCGCGCCGAACGACGCCGCGTGGGCGCGGTTCTGCGACGCGCTGGAATGGTCGGAACTCGCGCAGGATGCGCGCTTCGCCAGCGGCGCATCGCGCGTGGAGCAGCGGAATACGCTGGTGCCAATGCTGGAGGAACGCTTCGGCCGTCGTCCGGTCGCCTATTGGGTGCAGCGCTTCGAGGCACGCAACGTCGCCTGCGCGCCACTGCACACGATCGATCAGGTGATGGCGCATCCGCAGGTGCTGGCGAACCACATGGTGGCTGTGGCACAGGATCCGCATGGCGGGACGCAGCAGCTTGTCGGCACGCCGTTCAAGCTGGCCGACGGGGGTGGCACCGCGGCCACAGCGCCACCGGCTCTTGGTGCTGATACCGATGCGGTGCTGGCGGAGCTGGGGATGTCCACAACGGAGATCCAGGCGCTCCGCCGATAGAGTCTGTCATGGCGGTGAGCGAAGTGACGAAACCATCCCAATGGGAATCCCTTTCTTGGCCAGTGTTGCTTCGGCGCGTCGTCCCTCGCAGTGACAGATGAATGCGATGACCCGGTCCCGCCAGATTCGTCTGAACGCGTTCGACATGGCCTGCGTCGGCCACATCCAGCACGGCATGTGGACGCATCCGCGCGACCGGTCGGGCGATTATACGTCACTTGCCCATTGGGTGTCGCTGGCGCGTCTACTGGAACGAGGCTTGTTCGACGGCTTATTCCTGGCCGACGTACTTGGGGTTTACGACGTCTACCAGGGCAAGCCGGACGCGTCGCTCCGTGGGGCGGTACAGATACCTTTGCTGGATCCTCTGGCGCTGGTGCCTGCAATGGCACACGCGACGACGCATCTCGGTTTCGGCGTCACCTGCAATCTGGCCTACGAAACTCCCTTTCTGTTCGCGCGTCGCATGGCGACGCTGGACCATCTGACGAATGGACGCATCGGCTGGAACATTGTCACCGGCTATCTGGACAGCGCGGCGCGGGCGATGGGTCTCGATGCGCAGATGGAACATGATGACCGCTACGATCTTGCCGACGAATACATGCAGGTGGTGTATGCGCTGTGGGAGGGTGGCTGGCGCGACGATGCAGTCGTCCGCGACCGCACCCGCGGCATCTACACCGACCCGGCGCGCGTGCGTCGTGTGGTGCACCGCGGCAAGCAATACCGCGTCGACGCCCTGCCGTTGTGGGAGCCGTCAGCGCAGCGCACGCCGGTGCTGTATCAGGCCGGTGCTTCGGACCGTGGTCGCGTCTTCGCCGCGCGGCACGCCGAGTGCATGTTCATCAATCCCAGCACCAAACCGAACGTGCGGCGCTTGGTACGCGATCTGCGTTCGCGTGCCGCACCGCGGCCGATCCTGGCATTTCTCGGGGCTACGGCAGTGGTGGGACGAACCGAGAAGGAAGCGCGCGATCTTTTGGAGGAATACCGCCGCCACGCTAGCGCGGAAGGGGCGCTTGCACACGCCTCGGCCTCGCTCGGCATCGATTTCGGACGTTACAGCATGGATGAGCCGATCGATGATGCGCCCACGCAGGCAATCCGTTCGAATGTCGAAGCGATCGCGCGAGCGCTCGGTCCCGGCTGGACCAAACGCAAACTGATCGACCGGTTCGTACTCGGCAGTCGGCAGCTGCCGATTGTCGGGTCGCCGGTCCAGGTGGCGGGCGAATTGATCGCCTGGGTAGAAGATTGTGACGTGGACGGCTTCAACCTGGCGCGCACTGTTGTGCCCGAGTGCCTGGAGGCGTTCATCGAACTTGTCGTTCCGATCCTGCAGGAGCGCGGCGCCTACAAGCGGGAATATGCCGCAGGCACCCACCGGCAGAAGCTATTCGGCTTGGGAGACCGCCTGCCGGCCGGCCATCCTGCTGCGGCAAACCGGTTCACTGACACGTATGGCGCCACGCCAGCGGGACGATAACCGTCTCGCCCGGCCCACGTTGCTTGGCCGGCCGGCAACTCCTGATACTGCGGCAATATCCGGAATCATTACTGGGCAGACGCCTTCGCCGCCGTTTCAATCAAACGCGCCACGTCCGTCGGCCTGGAAACGTACACCGCGTGGCTGCCCGGAACATCGATAGTTTGGCTGCCGGCTCGTTTGGCCATGGTGCGCTCGAGGTCGGGGTTGATGTTGTGGTCGCGCGTGGCGATCAGCGCCCAGCTCTTCTTCTGATGCCACGCGGCCGTGGTCACGGGCGCCGCGGCAGCGGCCTTGGCCAGCATGCCCTGGGAAAGGGCCATGAAGTTTGCCTCGGCAGGCGGGATGTCGGCGGCAAAATCGGCGCGGAAGGCCGCTGGGTCGAGGTACAGGAAACCGTCCTTGGTGGCGCGGATGTCGTTGTTTGCGGCCGGGGCCTTCGCGAGCAGGCCAAGCGCACTCTCGCCCTGGTCAGGAATGAAAGCGGCGATGTAGACGAGGCCGACGACATTCGGCGCATTGCCTGCCTCAGTGATGACCACCCCACCATAGCTGTGCCCGACCAGAAGAGTGGGGCCCTGTTGCAGATCCAGCACCCGTTTGGTCGCCGCGACGTCATCGGCGAGTGATGTCAGCGGCTCCTGCACCACGGTGACCGTATAGCCGTCCTTACCAAGAATGTCGGCCACGCGGCGCCATCCGGAACCGTCGGCGAAGGCCCCGTGGACGAGGACGACGTTCTTGATCGGCTCGGCCCGTGCCGGGGCGGCGACAACTGACAGAAGTGCGACCGCCGCGGCCGCTGCGGTAACGGGTTTACTGAGCATCGCGCCGTCCTCCCTTATCAGTTCAGTTCAACCACCTGGTTGAATAACGTGTCGCCCGACCAATTGTCAACCATCGAGTTGAATATTTTTAGGATCGCGAATAGAATGGGCGGACAGCCATGATCGAGACCGACAGATCGCCGTGACCGAGATCGAAACCCGGAAAGAAGCCGTTTCGCGCAGCGCGCGCCTCGACGCGGTATTTGCCGCGTTAGCCGATCCGACGCGGCGGGCGATTATCGAACGGCTCTCGCACAGCGAGGCGCGCGTGACCGAGGTCGCCGAACCCTTCCATATGTCTTTGAACGCAGTGTCGAAACACATTCGCGTGCTGGAGGCGAGCGGCGTGGTCGAGCGGCAAAGGAAAGGGCGCGACCACATTCTCTCCATTAATACCCGTTCACTGGATGAGGTCGATGGTTGGATCGAGCAGATGCGCCGCTATTGGACGGACGGGCTGGACGTCATGGAGCGCCTGCTGAAGGCGTTCGAGAAGGACCGCAGGTCGGAGCAAAAGGATCGCAGGCATGGTTCGCGCTGACACGACGGGCCCGATCGTGCAGGTACGCCGGCGCCTGAGGGCGCGGGCGGAGCAGATCTTCGACTTGTGGACCAAACCCGAATTGATGGCTCGGTGGATGAGCCCCTTTGCGGGCACGGTCGTGTGCAGGGCAACTTGCGACCTCCGTCCCGGGGGCGCCTTCAGCCTTGTCATGGCATCGGAGGAATCGAGCCGCGAGGTGTCCGGCACCTATGTGCAAATCGACCGGCCGTGCAAGCTTGTGTTCACGTGGATTGGTCCGCTGACGAACAACGTGAATACGTTGGTAACCGTCGAGCTTTTTCCGCGCGGCGATGAAACCGACCTCGTGCTAACCCACGAGCGTCTGCCGACGTCGGCAATTCGTGACGGTCATACCAAGGGCTGGGGAATTATATTGGACCATCTGGCTGACGCAGTCCCACGAGATTTTTAGGTCAAAGTTTCGCATTCGAAGCACTGGATAACGTCTTGCTTGAATTGCGGCCTGACGCCGCCGCGCTTCGTCCCCGCCCAGGATGGAGGGCGACAGTTTTGTGCATGTGGCTCACGCCGGTTCGCCCGCCCGCCGTTGTGCGTATACCGAGCGCCGGCCATGTCGGCGGCCAGGCACGACTTGGGAGCGACAAGGCGTCAGCGCGTGCCGCTCGATCTGGCGCGGCGGCGGCAAGGCCAAGGGGATGCTGTTAAAATATTTCGCGCAGCGTCAGCGACAGCCGCGTCGTTCCGGCTGGTGTCAGGTAAGCGAGAGTGTCACTCCTGGTCCAGCATCCGCGACCGCTCACGCGGCAATTTGGGGGCGGGATTGCGTTCCGCCAACAGCCGCAGCCCTTCGAGAGTCAGGTCGGGCTCGATGTGCTCGATCATCAGCGTGCCCTCGGAGAACAGGGGCGCGAGGCCACCGGTGGCAATCACCTTCATGGGCGCACCGAACTCGGCTTTGATGCGGGTGACGAGGCCCTCGATCATGCCGACGTAGCCCCAGTAAATGCCGGACTGCATCGCCGGCACGGTGGAGCGGCCGATCACCGCCTGTGGCCGGGCGATGCCGATGCGGGGAAGCTGGGCGGCGGCCTGGTGGAGAGCCTCGATCGATAGGTTGATGCCCGGGCAGATCACGCCGCCAAGATAGTCGCCTGTCTTGTCGATGACGTCGAAGGTTGTGGCAGTGCCGAAGTCCACCACGATCAGCGGACCGCCGAAGCGCCTGTGGCTGGCCAGAGCGTTCAGCAGGCGGTCGGCGCCGACCTCGGGCGGCCGGTCGACGCGGATCTCGAAGCCCCAGTCGAGGGTGGAACGGGCAACCAGCGGCTCAACGTTGAACCATTCGCGGCAGCAGCGGCGGAGGTGATACAGCGCGGCAGGGACGACGGTGCCGATCACCGCGGCCGAGATCGCGGCCGGCTTGAGACCGGCATGGGAGAGAAGAGCCAGCAGCCACACGGCGTATTCGTCAGACGTGCGGTCGGCGGCGGTACGTGTGCGCCAGATGCCGCGCCACTGCATGCCGTCGTGCACGGCGAAGACGATGTTGGTGTTGCCGGCGTCTATCACGAGGAGCATGGCGCGTTCAGATTACCCGCAAAACCGCCAGCGCACAAAGGACGGCAGGGCCTCACACGCGGCATGGGCGAGGTCGCTCAGCGACGCAAGCGGAAGTAAGGCGCCAAGATTACGCACCGTCTGTGCGTTTCGCCGCCCACACTCGACGCGTCGGGTCTGCACCTCTCCCGTCGCAGGCGGAAGAGGTGATTGGCTCACGAGAACAATGCCTTGGCTGCTGCCTGCGCCGCTGCGACGAACGGGCCGGGGAAGATGAAGAAGAACGTGGTGAAGAGGCCTGTGGCCGCCGCGACGAACGAAAGCGACGCGGGACGCGGATCGAGGGCGCCAACAGGTGCGTCGAAGTACATCACTTTGACGATGCGAATGTAATAGAATGCGCCCACCACGCTGGTGAGCACACCGATGACGGCGAGCGTCCACAGTCCGGCCTGCACAGCGGCGAGAAAGATGTAGAGCTTGGCGAAGAAGCCGGACATCAGCGGAATGCCCGCTAGACTGAACATGAACACCGCCAGTAACAGCGCCAGTGCCGGATCGTTGTTCGCCAGGCCTGACAGGTCGGAGATCTGCTCGACAGCCCGGCCATCACGGCGCATGGCGACGATGCACGCGAACGTGCCGCCAGTCATGAATACATAGATCACCATGTAGACCAGGACGCCACGGATTCCCTCGGGCGTACCGACGGCGAGTCCGATCAGTGCGTAGCCCATGTGGCCAATGGACGAATATGCCATCAGGCGCTTGATGTTGCTTTGGCCAATAGCAGCCAGCGCGCCGAGAACCATCGATGCGATCGACACCAGGATGATCAGCAACTGCCAGGCGCCGAGAAGATGGCCGAACGGAGTCGCCATCACGCGCAGCAGCAACCCCATCGCGGCGACTTTTGGTGCAGTAGCGAAGAAGGTGGTGACGGGAGTAGGGGCGCCCTCGTAAACGTCCGGGGTCCACATGTGGAAGGGCACGGCGGAAATCTTGAATGCAAGGCCGACCAGGACGAACACGATACCAACGACCAGGCCGGGCGAGGCATGTGATGGCTGCATCAAGAGCGTGCGCAATTGCTGGAAGTCCATCGTGCCTGAGAAGCCATAGACCAGCGAAATGCCGTACAGCAGCAGGCCAGAGGCGAGTCCGGAGAGCACAAAGTATTTCAGGCCGGCCTCGGTCGAACGCAGCTCGTCACGCGCAAACGCGGCGAGCACGTAGAGCGCGAGCGATTGCAGTTCGAGGCCGAGATAGAGCGTCATCAGGTTCGACGCTGACACCATCACCATCATGCCGACGACGGAAAACAGCATGAGCACAGGAAATTCAAAGCGGTTTATGTGCTGCATCCGGTTGTAGTCGAGCGCGAGGATGAGAGACAGCGTTGCGCCAGCGAGGATCAGCTCCTTGTTGAACGCGCTGAACGCGTCGGTGACGAACTGGCCATGGTACCCGAAGGCGGACGTGCTCGAGAGGACGAGAAACGCGGCGATCAGGAAACCGCCGAGAGTGAACATCGTGCAGGAAAAGGCGGAGTCCTGCTTGCGCAGAACGCCGAACACGAGAATCGCCATGCCGATGCATGCAAGTACGATCTCGGGCAGAGCGATGGTCCAGTTCATAGGCTCGTCTCCGCCGTGACGCTTCTGTCGCGCCCCTCAGTGGGGCGATCCGTCACTCGCTGCGTCGCGCGCGTTAAGGGCGTGAGTGGGTGGGCCGAACCAGGCCACGACACGGGGGCCGCCGCCTGCTTGTCCAACGGTGCGGACAACGCCGCGGTGTGCTGCTGCACCATCGAGGCGACGCTCGCATCCCAGAAGCTGGAGAAGCTGGAGGGATACACGCCCATCCAGAACGTCAGCACAATCAGCGGTGCAAACACTGCCCACTCGCGCGGACTGAGGTCCAGAATGTGGCGCAGGTCTTCCTTGGTCAACCGGCCGAAGATGATGCGGCGGTAGAGATACAACATGTAAGCGACACCGAGGATCATGCCCATGCCGCCAAGGAAGGCGAGCCAGAAATTCACCTGTATCGCACCGACAATGACCAGGAACTCGCCGATGAAGCCCGATGTGCCCGGCAGGCCGATTGAGGCTAGCATGAAGACCATGAACACCAGACTGTAGCTCGGCATGCGGTCGGCAAGCCCGCCGTAGCGAGCGATCTCGCGGGTGTGGATACGGTCGTAGACGACGCCGACGATGAGGAACAGCGCGGCGGAAACGAAGCCGTGCGACAGCATCTGGTAGAGCGCGCCCTGTATGCCTTGCACGTTGAAGGTGAAGATGCCGATCGTCACGACCCCCATGTGGGCGACGGAGGAATAAGCGATCAGCTTCTTCATGTCGTCCTGCGCCAGTGCGACCAGCGACGTGTAGATGACTGCGACGATCGACAGCGTGTATATCAACGGCGCGTAATGCGCGGACGCGTCGGGCAGCATGGGAACAGAGAAGCGGAGGAAACCGTAGGCCCCCATCTTCAGCAGCACGCCAGCCAGGATGACCGAGCCCGCGGTAGGCGCTTCCACGTGCGCGTCCGGCAGCCAGGTGTGCACTGGCCACATTGGCACCTTCACGGCGAAAGAGGCGAGGAAGGCGAAGAACAGCCAACGCTGCATCATCGGCGGGAAGTGCGTGTGGAGCAGTACGGAGATGTCAGTGGTGCCGGCCTGGAACCACATCGCCAGAAGAGCGAGCAGCAACAGGACGGAACCGGTCAATGTGTAGAGGAAGAACTTGACGGCGGCGTAAACCCGTCGCGGGCCGCCCCAAACCCCGATGATGAGGTACATGGGGATGAGGACGCCTTCGAAGAACATGTAGAACACGACGAAGTCGAGCGCGCAGAACATGCCGACCATCATGGTTTCCATGATGAGGAATGACAGCATGAACTCACGGACGTTCTTCGTGATACTTTCCCAGCTTGCGAGAATGCAGATGGGCGTAAGGACCGTGGACAGCAGGACGAATAGAACGGAAATGCCGTCTACACCGAGCTTGTATCCGACACCGTAGTCGGTGAGCCACGGGACGTTCTCGATGAACTGGAAGCCGGCCTCGCGCGGGTCGAATCTTGCCCACAGGACGAGCGACAGAGCGAGGACGATGAGGCTGGTCCAGAGGGCAGTCCAGCGGGCGTTCGCGGCGATGGTTTCCTCGTCGCCGCGTACCGACATGATCACGACGGCGCCGACCAGCGGCAGCCAGGTGATGAGGGAAAGGACGGGGAATCCGGCGGCGTTCACCATGCACCTCGCCCGCGATTGAGGAGAGGGCGGGGCGCCGCGCCGGGTGAGGGGCGAGAGCCACGAGAACTGCGGCCCGCGCGCCCCTGGACCTCGGTGCTCTCAGCCCCGGCCGCTCCCGCGCAGCGGGAGAGGCGTACCATGTCACGCTCCATCATCTCTCTCACCGGAACAGCATGAAGATACCGACCAGCAGCACGACGCCGATCAGCATGACAAACGCATAGACTGCGAGCGAGCCGGTCTGGATCTTCACGATCTCACGCGATCCCTCCGTGGTGAGCGCCGCGAGCCCGTTCGGCACGCCGTCAATCACCGTCACGTCGCCGGTCTGCCAGAGCGCGCGGGCGAGGCGGATCGCTGGCTGTACCAAAAGCGCGTCGTATATCTCGTCGAAATACCACTTGTTCAGCAGCAGCAGATAGATCGGCCGGAATGTCTGGGCCAATTGCATCGGCAGCAGCGGGAACGCCATGTACATCACGTAGGCGGTGGCGATGCCGAGCAATCCAACGACGGTCGGTGCGGCATCGACCCAGCCGGGCACATGCTCGATCGCCGCGAGCACGTGATTCTGTGCGCCGTTGAAAATACTGCCGTTCCAGAACGCCCGCCAGGCGTCGCCGATGAACCAGGAATGCAGCAGGAAGCCGGCGCACAGTGCGCCGAGCGACAGGACCAGGAGCGGTCCCATCATCACCGCAGGGCTCTCGTGCACATGCTCCATCGTGTGATGATCGGCGCGCGGCTTGCCGTGAAACGTCATGATGATCAGGCGCCAGGAGTAGAAGGCGGTCAAAAACGCCGCGGCCACAGTGCAGATGAACCCGTAGAGACCGATACGACTATGCGCTGCGTAGGCAGCGGTAACGATTGCGTCCTTCGAATAGTAGCCGGCGAATGGAAAGACCCCCGCCAGGGCCAGGCTGCCGACCCACATCACGCCGTACGTCATTGGGATCCGCCGCCAGATCCCGCCCATTTTCCGCATGTCCTGCTCGTCGGACATCGCGTGGATGACGGAGCCGGCACCCATGAACAGCAGCGCCTTGAAGAAAGCATGGGTGATCAGGTGGAAAATCGCCGCCTGGTACACGCCGACGCCGACCGCGACGAACATGTAGCCGAGCTGCGAGCATGTGGAATACGCGATGACACGTTTGATATCATTTTGCGCGCAACCGACCGTCGCGGCATAAATCGCGGTGGTTGCGCCGATGAAGGTGACGAAGCCGAGTGCCGTTGGTGCGTATTCCATCAGCGGCGACATGCGTGCCATGAGGAACACGCCGGCGGTGACCATCGTTGCGGCGTGGATGAGAGCGGAGACCGGGGTGGGGCCCTCCATCGCGTCGGGCAACCATACGTGCAGGATGATCTGCGCCGATTTGCCCATGGCACCGATGAACAGAAGGAAGCCGATGACCTCCAGCGCGGGATAGCTGGTGCCGAACAGGCGGTAGATGTCGGACTGGTGCTGCCCCACCGCGGGGAAGATGTTCGCGAATTCGATCGAGCCGAACTTGAAGAAAATCAGCGCCAGGCCGACGGCGAACGGCAGGTCGGCGATGCGGTTGACGATGAATGCCTTGATGGCGGCAGCGCACGCCGATGGACGATCGTACCAGTAGCCGATCAGCAGATACGAACAGAGGCCCACACCTTCCCATCCGAAGAAGAGCTGCAGCAGATTGTCTGAGGTCACCAGCATCAGCATGGCAAAGGTGAACAGCGAGATGTACGCGAAGAAGCGGTAGCGCGGGTAGGAGTCGTGGCCCATGTAGCCGATCGAGTAGACGTGTATCAGCATGGATACGAAGCTGACCATCGCGACCATGACCGCCGCTAGCGTGTCGATGCGCAGTGCCCAATCAACCTGGAAGCGGCCGGCGTCAATCCAGGTGGCGATCGGAATCGTGCCGGCGGACAGATCGCCGTTGACCAGTTGGAAACACACCAGTGGTCCGCAGATCGCGGAGATCACCATGCCGAGGATAGAGGCACCCTGCGCTGCCCGGTCACCAATCTGGCGGCCGAGCAAGCCGGCGATGATCGCGCCGACCAGCGGCGCGAAGACGGCGATCAGATAGAGCATCTTAGCCCTTCATCAGGTTGACGTCCTCGACCTGGATCGAACCGCGGTTGCGGAAATAGACCAGGACGATGGCAAGGCCGATCGCCGCTTCGGCTGCGGCAACGGTGAGCACGAACATGGCGAAGACCTGGCCGGCTAGGTCGTTCAGCGCAGCCGAGAACGCGACCAGGTTGAGATTCACCGCGAGCAGGATGAGCTCGATCGACATCAGGATGATGATGACGTTCTTTCGGTTGAGGAAGATGCCGAAGATGCCGAGGACCAGCAGGATCGCACTGACGACGAGGTAGTGGGGCAGCGAGACGGTCATGGCCGTACCGCGGCTGCGGCGTGGGTGAGGTCGGGATGTAGCGTCAGGTGAGGAATGAACCCCGGGAACCGCTCGTGCTTCGCGCCCCCGACCCGCGGCGTCCAGCATCTCGCGCTCTCCCACAGAGCGGCAGCAGCGCGCGTGTGGCTAATGCCCATGGTGATCTTCTTCCTCCAGAGGCTCCTCTTCTTCCGCCACTTCGGGGCGGAAGAACCCAATGTCACGCACCCCGGCGCCGATCGACATTTCCACCATTTCCAGCGTCTTGCTCACCGTGCGTTCGGTCTGGATGCGGATGTCCTGGTGGCGTGAGGTCTTTCGATCACGCAACGTCAGCACGATCGCGCCGATCATCGCGACCAGCAACACTAGTCCGGCCAGCTGGAACAGCAGGATGTAGTCGGTGTAGATCAGGCGGCCGAGCGCTTCGGTGTTGGTGATATTCGCCGGCGTCGGGGAGCGCCGCAGCGTGGCGGCCTGCGGCGCGAATTGCCAGGTGCCGAACACCAGCAGCAATTCAACGAACAGTACCACGCCGACGGTCGCGCCAATCGGCAGATAGCGCTGGAAGCCGCTACGCAGCTGCGCGAAGTCGACGTCCAACATCATGACAACGAACAGGAACAAGACTGCGACCGCGCCGACGTAGACGATGACCAGAATCATCGCAAGAAATTCGGCGCCGGCGATCAGGAACAAGGCGGCGGCGTTGAAGAACGCGAGGATCAGAAACAACACCGAATGCACCGGGTTGCGCGACAGAACGACCATCGTCGCCGACGCGAGCAACACCGCGGCGAACAGGTAGAAAAAGACGATGGGGATGATCATCGGTACGGCGCGTCCAGCTCAAGGCGCCGCGCGAGTTCGGGTTCCCACCGGTCGCCGTTCGCGAGCAGCTTGTCCTTGTTGTACATCAGTTCTTCGCGTGTCTCGGCAGCGAATTCGAAGTTGGGGCCTTCGACGATGGCATCGACCGGGCAGGCTTCCTCGCATAGGCCGCAGTAGATGCACTTGGTCATGTCGATGTCATAGCGCGTGGTTCGGCGGCTGCCGTCCTCACGCGGTTCGGCCTCGATGGTGATGGCCTGGGCGGGGCAGATCGCCTCGCAGAGCTTGCAGGCGATGCAGCGTTCCTCGCCGTTCGG
>JASHQG010000015.1 GCA_030037665.1 Acetobacteraceae bacterium | reverse complement strand
GGCAGGCGCGTCGCATGACAGGTCTACAGCATCCTGCAAACCGACGTAACCAGCTGACAGATTGCTGAAATTGTCTGACACCAGAGAGGGACGATCGTCAGCGGAGACGGCCTTTGACGGATCTGCTCAGGTCTCCTTTTTCGTTGCACAATTCGATGTGGCCCGATAGCGTGAGGGCGAGAGACCCTGAAACGGTTCGTTCCGCGTTGGTACGCTGGAACAAACAGCATGTCTGTCACGAGGATCCGGGAACATGGCCTGCTGCTCAGCACTCCGCCAAGCGCGAGGTGCTCTCGCGGGTCATAGAGACGTCGAACCGCGGCATTCCAGTGGTGCATACGGTTGCAGCAACACACTTCCTCCAGGCATCCCAAAGGAGATCACGCTATGAACCGGGTCACAACCAGAGACGGCGTTGAGATCTTTTACAAAGACTGGGGCCATGGCCAACCCATCGTCTTCCATCATGGCTGGCCGCTCAGCGCCGACGACTGGGATACACAAATGTTGTTCTTCGTCCAGCATGGTCACCGCGTGGTGGCGTTTGATCGCCGCGGGCATGGACGCTCGAGCCAGGTGTCAGATGGGCACGATATGGACCACTACGCTGCCGACGCCGCCGCCGTCGTCGAGCATCTCGATCTCCGTGACGCTGTCCATATAGGCCACTCTACGGGTGGCGGGGTGGTTGCCCGCTATGTCGCGCGTCACGGTAGGGGCCGCGTTGCCAAGTCCGTACTGGTGTCCGCCGTGACGCCCATCATGGTCAAAACGCCGAGCAATCCGGAGGGCCTGTCAATCGAGGTGTTCGACGGGTTTCGCAGCGCCCTGGCCGCCAACCGCGCCCAGTTCTATCGCGATGTTGCTTCGGGTCCCTTCTACGGATTCAATAGGACCGGAGTGAAACCGCTTGAAGGCGTCATCGAGAATTGGTGGCGCCAGGGCATGATGGGCGGAGCAAAGGCGCACTACGATGGTATCAAGGCGTTCTCTGAGACTGATCAGAGCGAAGATCTCAAGAATATCGAGGTGCCCACGCTGGTGATGCACGGGGACGATGACCAGGTCGTCCCCCACAAGAGCGCCGCCTTGCTTTCGATCAAGCTCCTCAAGCACGGCACGCTGAAGATCTATCCGGGCTATCCGCACGGCATGCTCACCATTCATGCGGACGTCATAAATCGGGATCTTCTGGCTTTCATCCGCGGTTGATGCATATGCAGCCGCGTCAAAGTTGCTCTTCGCCAAAACGGGCAAAAGTTGGGATCATCGTCGGCTGACGGTAACCGGCCACTCCAAGAGAAACCCACGTTGCGGGCGAACGCGGCGGGCGGTTCGAGCGACGAAGCCGGGGTGTCGCCACCGCGAACGGTGAAAACCCCGTTCTATCCGGGACCCGGTTCCGAAGGCATGCTGTGACGCTGCGGTGGGACCGGTGGCTGCCCGTTTCGCCGTGGCCCGTGGCCGTAGCAACACCGGCTCGCAGCCGTCACAAACCTCTGTGCGATGCCATGAGGCACTATATGGTTGTGCCGCTATCCGATCCCGCGTCGGTCCAGCACCCGCTTCGCCTTGCCGACCGACCGTTCGATCGTCCCCGGCGCTTCCGCCACCACGCGCGTGGTCAGCCCGATCGTGTCCTTGATCCGTGCTCCCGCCAGCTTCGCCTCCGCCTCCAACAGCACCGGATCGAAATAGCCAGATCGTGCCTCCACATGCACCGCTACTTCGTCCATCCGCCCTTCGCGCGTCAGCACCAACTGGTAATGCCCGCTCAGAACCGAGCTTTTCAACAATTGCTCCTCGATCTGCGAGGGAAACAGGTTGACACCCCGCACAATGAGCATGTCGTCGGAACGGCCTGTGATCTTCTCCATCCGGCGCATCGTCCGCGCCGTGCCGGGCAAAAGCCGGGACAGGTCGCGCGTGCGATAGCGTATTACCGGCATGGCTTCCTTGGTCAGCGACGTAAACACCAGCTCGCCATGCTCGCCCTCGCCCAGCACCCGGCCGGTGTCAGGGTTGATCACTTCGGGATAGAAATGGTCCTCCCAAACATGCGGCCCGTCCTTGCCCTCGATGCATTCGTTGGCGATGCCCGGTCCCATCACCTCCGACAGACCATAGATGTCCACCGCGTCGAGCGCGAAGCCGGTCTCGATCTCACGGCGCATGGCATTGGTCCATGGCTCGGCGCCGAAGATGCCGATCTGCAGCGATGAATCGCGGGGCTCGAGTCCCTGCCGGCGGAATTCGTCGAGAATTGCCAGCATGTAGCTCGGCGTCACAGTGATGATATCGGGGCGGAAATCGTTGATGAGCTGGACCTGTCGCTCCGTCATTCCGCCCGACACCGGCACAACAGAACATCCCAGGCGCGCCGCGCCGTCATGCAGTCCGAGGCCACCGGTGAACAAGCCGTAGCCATAGGCATTGTGCAGAACCATCCCGGGTCGCCCGCCCGAGGCGTAAATAGAACGCGCCACCACCTGAGCCCAAACCTCCAGGTCGTTGCGCGTATATCCGACAACCGTCGGCTTCCCCGTCGTCCCCGACGATGCGTGGATCCGTATCACTTGTTCCCGTGGCACGGCGAACATGCCGAATGGATACTGCGCGCGAAGGTCATGCTTGGTGGTGAACGGGAATTTTGCCAGGTCCTCCAGCGAGCGAAAATCGTCCGGGTGCACGCCGGCGGCATCGAACGTGCGGCGGTAGTGCGGCACGTTCGTGTATGCGTGGCGCAGCGTCCAAGCGATGCGTTGGCGTTGCAGTGCCGCGATCTCGTCGCGCGAGGCCGTTTCGATCGGTTCAAGTCCGGCCATCTATTTCTCCGCTCGTAACGCACGGGTGTGGCCGCGGAATTCCGCGACCAGCGCGCCATCATCGGTACTGACGCGTACGTCGTAGATGCCGGAGCGGCCGGCGCGCGTGCGTTCCACCGCATCAGCCACCAGGGTTTCCCCAACACGAACTGGTCGAAGGAACGTGATCGAGGCGTGCTGCGCCACGTCCGCATCTCCGCTCTGGTTGGCGGCAAAGGCCATCGTGGAATCGGCGAGCGCGAAGATGAAACCGCCGTGGCAGATGCCGTGGCCATTGGCCATCGCGTTGGTCACCGGCAGTGACAGCCGCGCATGGCCCGGCGCAACCTGGTCCAGCCGCATACCCAGTTCGCGGCTGGCCCTGTCAGACCGCCACATGGCTTCGGCGCCCGCGCGGAGGCGGCAGGACTCACCTCCCCCTTGCGGGAGAGGACGAGGCGGAGTGGCTGAACCATCCGCTGCGGAGGCCGATGGCGACCCCTCTCCGTTGGCCTCTTGCCCAAACGACGGCGGAGACTTGTCACGTCGTTGTGTCATCGACCACCCCGAAAGTTGGGTGCGCGTTTTTCCAGGAACGCTCGCACGCCCTCCGCGTAATCCGCGCTCCGCCCGGCCGCCCCTTGGAGCGCGGCCTCCAGGTCAAGCTGCGCGTCCAGCGTGTTCTGGCCGGCCGCAGCAAACATGCGTTTCATCGCCGCCAACGACTCGGTCGGCCCGTGCGACAAAGACGCGGTCAGCTTCTCGGCCTCCTCCATCAGCGCCACATCGTCGACGGCCTTCCAAATCAGTCCCCACTCCTCGGCACGCGCCGCGTCGACCGTCTCGCCGAGCATCGCCAGCGCACGCGCGCGTGCCTCGCCGATCGCGCGCGTCAGGAAAAAGCTCGCACCCGAATCGGGCACCAGCCCTATGTTCACGAACGCCTGCAGGAAGCGCGCACTGCGCGCTGCCAGAACGATGTCGCAGGCCAACGCGAAGCTTGCGCCCGCACCCGCAGCGACTCCGTTCACCGCGCAGACGACTGGCAACGGCAGCGCGCGAATGCGTCGCACCACCCGATGGTGCCATGTGGCCGCAAGGTTCTCTAGGTCCGGCGGGCCATTCTCGTCGGGCATTACCGCGGGCCCGAGTTCCTGTCCGGCACAGAAGCCGCGCCCTTCGCCGGTCAGCAGCAACGCACGGCACAGTGGATCGGCAGCTGCCGACTCCAGCACAGACAACAACTCGCCCAGCATGGCTTCGTTCACGGCGTTGAGTTTGTCCGGCCGATTCAGCGTAATCTTCCACCAGCCGACACGGCGTTCCGTGCGGATCATCTCGCTCATGTCAGCCTCCGCCAATCTGACCACGCCACATAGCGGAGTTCCGGCCGCGGCCGATCCGGCAGCATGGCAATGAATTCCAGCGAATGCCCGTCAGGATCGTCGAAATAGACGCTTGCTGCCGGCATCCAGGCGAGCACCACCGGCTCGTCGATTGGTTCACGGTCGGGCGAGTGCGGCGTTAGCCCAGCAGCGCGCAGACTCACCACCGAATCACGCACGTGCTGCAGCGTCACGTCGAACGCGATGTGAAGCCGCATGCTGAGCGGCGACGTACCGATTGACCAGAGGCCGAGCATGGCCTTGTCCGATGTAGGCACCCAGAAGAACGCGACGTTGCGCTCGGGAACGACATGCGCCAGCGGGAGGCCCAGCACGTCGCGGTAGAACGCGATGGAGCGGTTCAGATCGCGTACGGTCAGATGCGCCTCAAACAGGCCCCGGATGGGAACGATCATAGCAGCCTCCGTTCGCACCTTCACCCGTCATGACCCGGCTTGATCCGGTCATGACGGCGTGCCGGCCTACTTCCCCCTCTGCCGTAAAGGCAGTTTGGTGCGATAGACGATGCGCTTCAACGCCATCGCCGATTCGACCGACTGAACGCCCGTGATGCGCATGACCACCCCGCGCAGGAACGCCTCGAACGCGCCGAGATCGGGGGCGACGACGCGCATCAGGTAATCGCGCGCGCCGGTCATCTCGTACATCTCCATCACTTCCGGACACGCCTCGATCGCACGTTCGAAATTCGCCAGCGCGGCATCCGAGTGCAGCGACAGCTTCACTGTCACGAATGCGTTCACCGGCAGACCGACCTTTTCCTGGTCCAGCACCGCGACGTAGCCGCGGATGATTCCGGCATCCTCCAGCATCTTGACCCGGCGATGCGATGGCGACGGTGACAGCGCCACGGCTTCGCTCAGCTCAATCGTGGTCGCGCGGCCGTGGGTCTGCAGGTGCTCGAGGATCGCCATGTCGATTCGGTCCAGTTCCATGCGACCTCACCCGTCCGTGCCGTTGCACCGCAGCATTTTAGCGATTCCTGCCAATCCGCAGTCCGCGCAGCCGCAACTATGGCAGGCTTTGCCTCGCGCCCATACCTAGATTCAGGAGCCCAAGGCATGGGGATGCTCCAGGATGGACATCGGTCTCGCGCGGTCCACAACCAGTCTCGAGTCACGGTTTCTCGATTTCGATCAGCCTGTGCTGCTGTCCGGTATTCAGGCACTGGTGCGCCTGCTTTTGGAACAATCGCGCGTGGATCGTGCCGCCGGCCTGAGGACCGGCGGTCTCGTTTCTGGCTATCGAGGCTCGCCGCTTGGCGGGCTGGACCAGGAGCTGTGGCGCCGCCAGAAGCTCCTGACCGCGCATGACATCCGCTTCGAGCCGGGCGTCAACGAAGACCTCGCCGCGACGATGCTCATGGGCACGCAGCAGCTCGACGTGTTTCCCGGCGCGCGCGTCGATGGCGTGTTCGGCCTCTGGTATGCGAAGGGACCCGGCGTCGACCGCTCCGGCGACGCGCTCCACTGCGCCAACATGGCAGGCACGCACAGGCACGGCGGCGTCCTGGCGATTCCGGGCGACGACCACGGCGCGCATTCGTCGACCTATCCGCATCAGACTGAGTTTCTGTTCCAGAACGTGTTGATGCCGGTGCTGAATCCGGGCGGTGTGCAGGAGATCCTGGATCTCGGCCTGGCGGGTTACGCGCTGTCGCGGTTTTCCGGGCTGTGGATCGCGCTGAAGACCACGGCCGAGACAGTTGAGCAGTGCGCCACCACGGTCCTGCATTGCAACCGCTCTTTCGCCACGCCTGATTTCCGCGTTCCGCGGCACGGGCTGAATCTCGACCCAAATCTGCGCTTTCCGGCAGACCGGGCGGCGCTGGAGCAGCGGGTGCTCGAAGAACGCCTGCCGGCAGCGTTGGCGTGGGCGAAAGCGAACAAACTGGATCGGCTGGTCAGCGGCGGTCGTGATGCCGATATCGGCATCATCACCATTGGCAAGGCGCACCAGGACCTCATACACGCGCTGCGCCTGCTCGGACTGAACGATCATCCGCGGATCGCCATTTACAAGGTCGCAATGACGTGGCCGCTGGAGGCCGACGGGCTGAGCGACTTCGCACGCGGCAAGCGGATTCTGTTCGTGGTCGAAGAAAAGCGGCCGTTTGTTGAACCACAGATCCGCGATGCGCTGTATCATCTGCCAGCCGATACACGACCGTTGATCGTCGGCAAAGTCGACGCACGCGGTGCGCCGCTGCTGTCGCCGCTGATGGAGCTGTCGCCGGAGAACGTGGCGGCGGCGCTGCGGGCGACAATGGGGGCTCTTTCGGTCCCACTGAGGGATAGCGACGGTGGGAAAGGGAGCCAGTTCGTCCTGCCCACGCCAAACGAAATCGACCGTTCCCCCGACCTGTTGAAGCGTGCACCGGCGTTCTGCGCCGGCTGTCCGCATGCCACGTCGACCCGCGTGCCGGAGGGCAGCTTCGCCACCGGCGGCATCGGCTGCCACATCATGGCGCTGGACGAAGGCGACCAGACGCGAACCTATGTGCAGATGGGCGGCGAAGGTGTGCCGTTCGTCGGCCTCGCGCCATTCACCGACACGCCGCATACGTTCGCCAATCTTGGCGACGGAACCTACCAGCATTCGGGCATTCTCGCGATCCGCCAGGCGCTCGCTGCGCAAGCCCGCATCACCTATAAGCTGCTATTCAATGACGCAGTCGCCATGACCGGCGGCCAGCCGGCGGAAGGCGCGCCGACTGTGCCGCACATCGCCGCACAGCTCGCAGCGGAAGGCGTGCAACGCATCGCGATCGTCGCCGACGACGCGACGCGTTTGCCGCCGGCACACGAGCTGCCCTCGGGCACGACGCGCCACACCCGCGATGCACTGGACGCAGTGCAGCGTGAGCTGCGCGACTACGACGGTGTCTCGGTGGTCATCTACGACCAGGTCTGTGCGACAGAAAAACGCCGGCGGCGCAAGCGCGGTACCATGGCGCCAGCCAACGTGCACGTCATGATCAATGAGGACGTCTGCGAGAACTGCGGCGATTGTTCTGCACAATCGGGCTGCATCGCGATCGAGCCGGTGGAAACGCCACTCGGCCGCAAGCGCCGGATCAATCCGACGAGCTGCAACGTCGATCTGTCCTGTCTGAAGGGCTTCTGCCCGAGCTTCGTCACCGCCGCCGGCCCACCCACCGCTCCCGACATCGATCCGTCCTGGAAGGCGCGCGAGTCCGACCTGGCGCGCACGCTGTCGCAACCTGTGCTGCCACATCCCGGTCCGTGGCGAGGCCTGTTTGCTGGCATTGGGGGCGGCGGCATCGTCACCTCGGGCGCGATCCTCGCAATGGCGGCGCATCTGGAGGGACGCGCGGTGCGCACGCTCGACTTCACCGGGCTGGCACAGAAGAACGGTGCCGTCGTCGCACATGTCCAGATCGCCGATGCCGAGTCCGAGCTCGACGTCGTACGTATTCCGCTCGGCACCGCCGACCTGATGATCGCAGCCGACCTCGCCGTCGCGTGCGCCCCCGGCGTGCTGGAGCGTAACGCGCGAGACGCCGCGGTAGTCGGCAACATGGACCTCGCCGCGACCGCGGCATTCAAGCATGATCCGCACCTGGTGATTGACGCGGCGCTGCATCGCCGCACCATCGAATCCACAACCGATGCGGCGCGTTCGGTCTGGCTGCCAGGTGTCCGGATCGCCGAGCGCCTGTTCGGCAATGCACAGGCAATGAACACGTTGTTGCTCGGTGTCGCCTGGCAGCGTGGCCTTCTGCCGGTCGGCGCACCGGCGATCCTGCGTGCGATCGAGCTGAATGGCGCCGCAGTTGAGTTGAACAGACGCGCGTTCCTGTGGGGCCGCGTGCTGGCAGAGCATGCGGCACTAGCCGAGGAAATCCTGGGCGGGTCTAAGGCGCAGCCGATCTCGCTCGATGGGCTGATCGAGGCGCGCGCGGCCGCGCTGGTTGATTACCAGTCGCACGAGTATGCCACTCGCTATCGCATACGGATGCGCCAGGTGATAGCGCGCGAGACTGCGGTGTTCGGTGCGCCCGGCCGCCTGTCGCGCGCCGCGGCAGAAGGCTTGTTCCGCGTCATGGCCTATAAGGACGAATACGAAGTGGCGCGGCTCCACGCTGCAGCGTCGTATGGCAGACACCCGGTGTTCCATCTCGCGCCGCCGCTGATCTCACGCATTGATCCGACGACCGGCCGGCGGCGCAAAATCGCTCTGCCCGGCTGGCTCGCGCTGCCGTTGTTCCGGGTGCTGCGCCGCGGCAAGGTGCTACGCGGCACGCGGCTCGATCCGTTTGGCTGGCAGGCAGAGCGGCGGGCGGAGGTGGCGATGATCGAAAATTATGTCGCGAACCTGGATGCCACGCTCCGGTCGCTTCGGCCGGAGACATTGGATGCGGCAGTCGCACTGGCGGAACTGCCGGACATGATCCGCGGGTTCGGGCCGGTGAAGGACGCGAACAGAGCGAAGGCGGCGGCCCGCCAGAAGGTGCTGTTGGCGCGATTGCGGAACCTGGAGCAGCGCGAGCGGGTGGCCCCGTAGCGCCGGGGCGTGACCGGGCGCAGCGTGATTGTTGGCTGACTGAATAACGCGCGTCGCTCGCGAGTACATCACTGCCGGTCACGACTGGGACCTGTACGACACTTCGCATGACCAAAATGCAGGCTCATCATGCGTGTTGGACACGCTCAGCGCCTGCTGGAACGCCGATGATCCGTGACCCCGTGTTGCGCGCCGAGTGGGTGTGACGGTTGTTGATGCCGGTCCGACTCCTGGTCTCCGCCCGTCACAAGCGGCGACATCACCGGCGGCACCAATTGGCGGCGCTGTTCGGACGCACCGGCCCGGGACGAGCTATGAGCAAGACCAGCGCCGCGGTGCCAACCAACCCCGGGATTGCCTCGCGTGCCACCACGTGCCTAGCATCCACATCGATCATGGCGTGACGTGGCATGCGGCCCATGACAGAGCAGGCCGGAGCCTCTGCGCCGACGTGGCAACGGGAGAAACGCAATGCTCGATAAACTGATCTCGGCTGACAATCACATCGACCTGACCTACTGCCCGGCCGACCTCTGGTCGTCGCAGGCGCCGCGCGAGTGGCGTGAGAACGCGCCGCGGACCGAGGAACGCGATGATGGCCTCCACTGGTTCGTCGATAACCAGGATCGCGGCATGTGGAACGGCGTCGGCCCTGGCTTTTTGAAATATCAGAAGGGTTCGTTCCACCATGTGGACGAGATGAAGGACGCCGGCTTCGAATGGGACTATCACCATGGTGCGAAGCCGCGGCCGACCACGCCGGAACTGCGCGTCGCCGATCTCGACAAGGACGACCTCGCGGCCGAGGTCGTGTACGGCTGCCTGATGATCAACCACATGATCGCTGACCGCGAGATGCGTGGCTGGGCCGATCAGGTCTACAACGACTGGGTCGCCGACTTCGCGAAGAAGGCAGATCCCAACCGGGTATTCCCGCTGGCGATCGTACCAAACCACGATCCGAAAGCTGCCGCAGCGGAAGTGCGGCGCTGTGCCAAGATAGGGCTGCGCGGCGGCGACCTCGCATTCAAGCATATGGTTGTACCGCTGTGGCACCACGACTGGTATGCTTTGTGGGAAGCTGCGGCGGAGTGCCGGTTCCCTATCTCCTTCCACTCGACCGGCTTCCAGGCCGTCCGTGCGCCGAACACGCCGGAGATGGAAAAGGAGTACGCCACGGAGTATCGGCTGGTCCGTTCGGCTTTGTTCCAGACTGACACAATGGAGGTGCTGGTGTCGCTGCTCGCGTCCGGCGCCTGCGAGAAATATCCAGAGTTTAACTTCGTGCTCGGCGAATCCGGTGTGACCTGGCTGCCCTACATCTTCGACCGGCTGGACACCGAATACCACGACCGTGCACGCAGCCTCGGGTTCAAGATGAAGCCGAGCGACTATTTCCGGAGGCAGGGCTACGTTACCTATCAGCAGGACAAGTTCCTGGAGCCGATCGTGCCGCTGATCGGGGAAGACAACATCATGTGGGGTTCGGACTATCCGCACCCCGATTCGCTCTGGCCCGCCTCACGGGCCATTCTGGCGGAGAACCTGTCACCGTTTTCGCCCACCGTGCAGAAGAAGATCGTGTGCGACAACGTCGCGCGGCTGTATGGGCTGAATTAGCACCGGACATCGCAGCGCGGTGCCCACGGCATCGCGAGGCACGAGACGACGAAGCGACCTGCTGAGAGCTTGAGGCAGCAAGCAGATCAACGCTTCGTCGCCGTGCGCCTCACAATGCCCGCAGATCGCGACGTCAGCGTCGCCGGTCGTAGCGTCTGGCTTTCTGTGCCATGACGGTCTCGCACGGCATGGCTGTGATCATCATGGCCGGCACGGTTGCATATCTCGCACTCGGCGTGATCGGGGCCGGCAGCCTTGCCACTTATTTGGCGCACAGACCGTTCATCGTCGTTGCGCTGGTGACCATCATCAGCGCAGTTGTTGCCCTGTTCACCCAGGGAAATCTGAGGTCCGGCGACCGCGGGAACCGCGGCAACCGTTGGGTTCTTGCGGCATTTGGTTCACTCGGACTTTTGAATGGATGGCTGCCGGCTTACACCGACCGGATCGACGTCTGGACGCTGGGTGGCAAGACGGTCCGCTGGGTTGGCGTTGTCGTGTTCATCGCCGGCACCATACTGCGCATGTGGCCGGTGTTTGTGTTCGGCAATCGGTTCAGCGGCCTGGTTGCGATCCAGCCGAGACATCGACTGGTGACGACCGCCATTTATGGCGTCATCCGTCATCCGAGCTACTGTGACCTGCTGACGGGTTCGCTCGGCTGGTCCCTGGCGTTCTGTGCAGAGGCAGGCGTGCTGCTGACGGCGTTGACCCTGCTGACGGCGTTGACCCTGGTGCCGGTGCTTGCGCGGATACATGATGAAGAGGCGTTGTTACATTCGCACTTCGGTGCCGAGTACGACGCGTATCGCGCGCGCACCTCGCGGCTGATACCGGGGATTTACTAGAGCCCTTTCCGTCCGCCTTGAATCGCGCGGGACTCCGAGAGAGTGGAGAATGGGCGAGTTTCGCAGCATCGTTCCGTCACATCGATTCGTTTTTGGGGGGCCAATGGCGAATCCGTATTCGCTGGGCCAGCGTGAACGGGTGATTGAAGCGGTCGGAGCGGGGACATCCCGACGTGAGGTTGCAGAACAGTTGTCGGGCGACTGCCGAAGGCCAACCACGTGGAGCCGGCGTCGGCAAACTTCTCGATGTTGATAGTCGACGAACTTTCGCCGTGGACCCTGAAGCGGGCGTCATCGGTGAGCGGCGGATACTGGTTCTTCGAAACTCGTCGTGCCGCACCAGGTCGCGGATCATCGCAACACTAAGCGAGGGAGCCTGCCCTCCATTGCGGGGCGAGACGCGGTAGTCTATAGCCTCGGAGACACGGGCAGATGATACATCGGCACGAGCTGAGGCTAGGCCGCGACCACGGTCGGGGGAGTCCAAGCCGCGCTACCACCCAGATAAATGGCCGGCTGGTAATCCGCGCGGCGAATGTTGACCATCGGACGGACGCGGTGGATGTCGATCGGCTGGCGGATGCCGTGTTGGCCGCCGGCCGTGAACGGACCGCCAAGGCAGCAAGAGGCACTCGATGGGTCTGCTGATCCTCGCCATCGCGGTTTGGCTCTTCATTCATTTCGGCGTTTCCGGCACGCGCCTGCGCGACCGGGTGGTTGCGCGCATCGGCGAACAGCCGTTCCGCGGGCTGTTTTCGCTGCTCTCGATCGCCGCCATCCTGTTTCTGATCGTTGGCTGGAACAGGGCACCTGTCATCCCGCTCTGGTACGCGCCGGACTGGCTGCGTTGGATCCTGGTTTTCGTCATGCTGCCGGCGTTCGTGCTGTTCGTCGCGTCGGTCAGCAGGCGAAACCCGACTATGATCGGCGGCGAAAACGCGGTCGCCGAGGCGGCGCGCGGTATCCAGCGCATCACGCGGCATCCGATGCTGTGGTCGTTTGCGCTGTGGGCCGGGGTTCACGTCATTGGCAACGGCGATGTCGCGGCGGTGCTTTTCTTCGGCACATTCCTGGTCACGGCGCTGGCCGGCACGGCCCTGATCGACGCGAAACTGGCACGACGTGATCCGGCATCATGGGAGGCGCTGTCGGCGGCGACCTCGATCACGCCGTTCAGCGCGATCGTACAGGGACGCAATCGCTTCGTGCCAGGCGAGATCGGCTGGCTGACACTGCTGATCGGCGCGGTCGTGTGGGCCCTGCTGCTGTACCTCCATCCCTGGCTGTTTGGCATCGCACCCGTTGCCATATGAGTGACTTTGGTCGACCGTGACGCAAGCAGGGCACGCTTGGCCAGTGCAATCGCCGGCGCTATGATCTCGGACACAGGTGCCCTGCCTTGAAGTAGGACCTTCTGTGAGGATCGCCTGAAGCGGAAGTTGAGGTGGTCCTCACGGTGGGGTCCACTCCGGTTCCGATCGCGATGTCTCAACGTAGTCCCCCGATTTGCTTAGATATTACCACCATTTGTCCAACAACGTTTTGTTTCTTTGCCTCAGGGAGAGCCGCGATCAGTCCGAACTGATTGTTCAATAAGATCCGAAATCTCTAGCCTCTGGGGCCGAACACAGCTTCCCAGCTATCGTGTCTTCTGAGCTTGTCTCCGTCGATGATATACTCAGTAGGACGCCCGCCGGTCTTCAGCGAACATACCTCTACGGTGCATTCGACGGATTTTTCGCTTTGGCGGAGCCGGCCAGCAAGACAAGGGCCAAGGCCTATCAAACAAACCACTGCATCCTATATGCAGATTCCGGTCACGTCTCAGCATAGCCAGCGCCGCACAAGAATTTGAGGCATTGTTGAACGACTGGGCGGCATCGTCAGAACCCGCAACGAGCTCGACGAAGATCGCCGCATGGATCAAACAAGCGAGCCTCTTGCCCGGTCGGGCGATATGAGCCGCATCTCCGGGTACGAGCGGGACATGAGCGAGCGCCAACGCCGCGCCAGAGAGATCTTGCGAACCCAACGGTCAGTCGGCATCGTTCTCGACAAAGGCGCGAAGGCGCTCCAGCCGCAGGTCCCATTGCGCCGAGATTCGATCCAGATAGTCGCGCGCTGCAGCTAGTTGTTGAGGTCGTATCTGCCACTGGCGATCCCGCCCCACTCGGTTGCTGCTAACGAGGCCAGCGTCTTCAAGCACATGCAGATGCTTTGTGAGGCCCTGACGCGTCACGTCGGCGCCGCCTTGCAACGAGATCGTTGGGAGCGGACCGTCTTTGCATAGGCGGGCCAACATTCCCAATCGGACCGGATCGCCCAAAGCAGCGAAGATTGGGGCCGCCATAGACAATTTTCCGATGATCTCAGCCCGCTTCGGCATCAGCCCCCTCTCAGGATGGCGGCTCGAGAGCCAGGAACTTCTTGATGAGCTTCGTCTGGTGCGTCCAACCGCCGTCATTGCCTTCCATCGCTTGTGCGCGCCGCTCAATCGGAATCTGGTCAAACCCAGATTCGGTGATCGTGAGCAGGGTACCGCCGTCAGCCTCTGCCAATTCGAACGCCACAAGCGTCATCGGCTCCTTCGAATGATCATGCGAGGGATCGAGGGCATACGGATGCCAGCGGAACGAGAACAGCGTCATGGGCTCGATCCGTTCGATAACCACGCGCCATGGCATGCCGAGGAACGGCGCTTGAAGCTTGGCGACCCCCGGGTCGACCTTCGTCGGGGTAATCCGGCCGGTTGCTTCCTTACCGGCGACGAACGGACCATCGATTTCGACGCCGAACCAGGTCCCAAAGCGGGCCGAGTCGCTGATCGCGCGCCAGACGCGCTCCCGTGTAGCATTTAGGACGATCTTCTTTTCAATCCGATCGGAATCCATGTGCAACCTCCAGGTTGCTCCTGCCGTAACGCGTTGGCCACCCAGAAGCAACCATTTTATTGCTCCTCGTCGCGCTCCCAGCGTTGGTCAATGAAGCTGACCGGAATGCGCTCTAAGCTGCCGACTCTGCCTTGTTCAAACGGGAGTGCGTCATCCCTAGCAGCGCCAGCCTGATCGTGTGGAACGACGCCGCGAGATTGACCGCTAGCGCCTCGTCCCAGTGCTCCGGTACAAAATTCTCCATCGCACCGCACTGTCGCACCACAGCGTTGTTGACCAGCGCATCGACCGCACCGAATGCATGCGCTGCTGCGTCCATCATCGAGGCGATCTGCTCCGGATGACGAAGGTCGCCCGGGTGATACGCGGCATGCACGCCGAGTGCCTTCAGGTGCGCCACGCGTCCTGCACCGTTTCGGAGTCAGCAATTCCGTTCGGCAGGACGCTGCAGCGGTGTGTCGCGCGCGCACATGCTGTCGCAAAACCGATCCCACCCACCGAGCAGGTGACCAAAGCCGATTTCCCAGCCAGCATCGTCCCCTCCCCTTCCTTCCCGGGCGATAGAATGATCATGTTGACCCGGAGACAAGGGAGAAAGCTCGAT
>JASHQG010000115.1 GCA_030037665.1 Acetobacteraceae bacterium | reverse complement strand
ACGCGGCCCTGGTGCCGGGAGACATCATAACCAGTGTGGACGGCGAGGAGCGGCCCGACGCGCGGGCGGTTCAGCGCGCCATCGTCATGGTCCATCCAGGACAACCGATCACGTTATCTGTATGGCACCTCGGCAACGCGAGGCAGGTAGCGATAAAGGGCGAGCCGTGGCCGGATTTCAAGCAGCTCCAGAGCGACGTGGTCCCTGATCAGGCCCAAGTGGCGCGAGCGTTTGCCTATGGGTTGGGCCTGCATGTGACCGCCATTACTGACGAGGATCGACTGCGCTTCGGTCTGGGGAACCTCCAGGGCGTGCTGATCGATCGCGTCGATCCGGGCACACAGGCGGCCGGACTCGGCGTGCAGATTGGCGATGTGATCCAGCAGATCGGCGATGAGATCTGCTCCAACCTGGAGCAGGCAATGACCCAGCTAGCGTATGGCAAGCCGGATGCCAATGATACGTTAGCCGTGCTGGTTCACCAACCATCCGCGGCCCAGTGGATTTCAGTGTGGGTCGGCCGACCGGATTCACGACAGTTTGTGACCGGCGGCGCGTCTACCGGGACGGCGCCGGCCGCCCACGGTGAACCCGGACGTCAATAAGCACGACGAGCCCCAATCCCTGAGGCTCGGGTTGCGTCGTTGCCACCGTGCAGCTTCATGGCACGCTGAAGGGCCCGAATAACTGCTTCGCGGTTGTCCCATTGACGCTCGACCGATCGACTTGGGTCGTGTCGCGTTGTCGTTAGAATGGACAATAGTGCCCGCACCGGTTCATTTCTGCCCGTCGAAATGAGAACTTCGGGCGACATATTCTCAAGTCTGCTGCAGAAACTGAGAATATCGTGCCAAGAGCCGGGCATCGTCCGAATTGGGAGGACCTGTTCCGTCCGGTCGCCCGCTATCCGGCCCGCGCAGGTCTTCAACCGTACAGGTTCGCCGGTAGTGTGCGATGAGGTGATAGAGCGTTGCCCGGCCGAGCCCAGGTTTCCAGCCGACGGCGTCGACCGCACTGATCTTCCGCCTGATCCTCGTCGTTGATCTCGGCCACCGACGGCTGCCAACCTTGCGGCAACGTGCCCACGGGATATTCTCACATTAAGGGCAGAACGCCAACCGAGTTCGCATGTCTAACGACCCATTCTCAGTTCAACAGCAGATGCCGAGCATTGAAATTTCAGCAGAGATGTTCTCTGCCCAAACGGCAGAGTGACAACAGCCCATCAGCTCAAATAGCAGCTTCTACACGATGTCACGGTTGTCGAGACCATCAAATCGCCCCTATTGGCTTCACGCGTGAGGGTCAGGGTCAGCGTCAGCGAGAGCGTGCAGCACATCCTTCCGCAGCGCAAGGAGATGCGTCAACGATTCGTCTACTTTCTTTTCTCGTGTCTTCCAGTCGGCGATCTCTCTTTCCACTTCGCTCTGCGCCAAATCGATCGTCGGGCCATTTGTTTGTGCGTACGCCTGTTCCATCCCCTTTTCCAACGCCTCATAGGCTAGGTCTTTATTCTGCGAATCTCTCATCAATACCCTACCTATGGATCCCGCTAGACCAAGTGCATTCTCATTGAGCGCCTCGCGCGCGCTGGCCGCGGCATCGAGTGCCTTATGTGAAAGTGCGACTGCGCTGTCGACATCATAGAAGTGGAAGGGGCAATTTTCACAGGCGGCGTCGAAATCCTTACCCGTCAGCTTTATTTGTGAGTCGAACCGCTGAGCTGACTCATCGATTTCCTTAAGCACGTCCGGCGCGAGCTCATCGAATTTGGAAAGAGCAGTGGTCAACGCATCAATTTCACCATTGAGGGCGTCGATCTTCTCTCTGTCTGCAGTCTTTTTCAGCTGCTCGGCCCGCTCACGAATATCTGCTGTCATGGCCTTACCGAGGAGCTTGAAGCCCGTCTTCAACGATAGTTCTCCAAGTTTCGCCGCGGCCTCCTCGGGGTTGCCGGTAAGGCAGGTGGCAATCTCCCCCATGAATTCAAAGGCTGCTTCTGTTTTCTCTGCCTCCTCTGTTAGCTCAGTCGCCTCCTTCGCGTGGGCGATCGAGTCTACCTTCATCTTTATGGCTTCGAGACTCTTGTTCATCTTGTCGGTTTCAATCTTCATAAGTCTCAACGTCGCCGTCAGGCTTTCCTCACTCCGCTGAAGGCTATCGGCGTGACGAGCATCGCCCCGTGCTTGGCCAATCTTGCCTTTGTTGTCCTGTACTGCCTCTTCAACGGCCGCACACGCCGATTTAGGATTCGCTAAAAAGTCTGCCATCGGTTTGGAAAGCAGCATGTGGTCGAGCATGTCTCTAGTATCATCGTATCGCCCAAGCTTCGAGCTGTTGGCGGCGAGAGCCTGGCGGAGCTTTGCGACGATGGCGAGTGCAGTTGCAGCTCCTTTCTGGTCCCTGGCTACCAGATCCCCCCAAGGTGTTTTGAATTTTACCGACGGAAGCGAGTCTGGCATGGCACCGTCGATTGCATGTTCGTAACTCGCCACAACCTGCATCATCGCCGTATGCGTCTGTGTTGCAAGGGCTCCTGCTTTGCTTGCGGTGTCCGCACCTTTGTTCTGCATCGATGTCGACCAACTGTACAAGTTCTTGTCCAGCGTCGCGGCGAGAGATGTCAGCTGTTTCCCCGGGTCATCGATTTTGTGACCAGTGGCAGTTTCGAGTTGGTCCGCTTTTGCCTTCGCTGCTTGATACCGCTCCATTGCCTTGTCGATGTCTCCTCGAAATCCATCACTCTTTTGCGCGCTGTATGCAATCGCTTCGTCTTTCATTTTCCGTGCGAGCGCAATTTGGTCTTTGGTTTTACCACCGTCGTTCGCCTTCGGACCGTCGCCGGCCGTTTCCGCTCTGCTGCCGCTCACCTTCGAAGTACTGCCGGCCGCCCCTCTCGAAGCTGTCTTTCCGGCTACCGAACTCGTCGGCGTGTTCAGCACTTTGGGATCGAGATTGAAAAGCGCGGCGATCCATTTATCTTGCTGTTCAGTCGGCATCATTTTCCCCCAGGACGCTCACAGCGACGATGTCGGAACGGGGCAGCTGCTCAGCCATAATCGTAGCTGAACTCTCCGTCCTTCACCCCAACATGTACCCGCGACACCGTCCCGCCCTGCAGCATCAGCTCCAGGAACGCACCGCTGATCGCGGGTAGCATCGTGTTGGTCAGGATTGCGTCGATCATCCGCCCGCCGCTCTCCGGCTCATTGCAGCGGCTGGAGATCAGCTTCACCACGTCATCGCTGTAGGTGAACGGGACCTTGTGGTGCTCGCCGATACGTCTGGCGGTGCGCCCTAGTTGCAGGCGGATGATGTCGCCCATCACCGCATCGCTGAGCGGATAGTAGGGGACCACGATCAGCCGTCCCAGAAGCGCCGGCGGAAATACCTTCAAGAGCGGCGCGCGCAACGCTTTTGCCACGTCGTCCGGTTCCGGAGTCAGCTCGGGATCGGCGCACAACGACATGATCAGATCGGTGCCGACATTTGACGTTAGCAGGATCAGTGTGTTCTTGAAATCGATCAGCCGTCCCTCGCCATCTTCCATCATCCCTTTGTCGAACACCTGGAAGAAAATCTCGTGCACATCAGAGTGTGCCTTCTCGACCTCGTCCAGCAGCACGACTGAATACGGCTTGCGGCGCACCGCCTCGGTCAGCACACCTCCCTCGCCGTAACCGACATAGCCAGGGGGCGCCCCCTTCAGCGTGGAGACCGTGTGCGCCTCCTGAAACTCGCTCATGTTGATCGTGATCAGGTTTTGCTCACCGCCGTACAGCGCTTCCGCCAACGCAAGCGCGGTCTCGGTCTTGCCGACGCCTGATGGGCCGCACAACATGAAGACGCCGATCGGCTTGGCCGGATTGTCCAGCCCGGCACGCGAGGTCTGCACGCGGCTTGCAATCATCTTCAGGCCGTGATTCTGGCCGATCACCCGCTGGCCCAGCGTGGTCGCCAGGTTGAGCACCGCCTGCACTTCGTTCTTCACCATGCGACCGACCGGAATGCCGGTCCAGTCGCCGACCACAGCCGCCACCGCTTGCTCGTCCACACTCGGCAGGATCAGCGGCGATTCGCCCTGGTATTCCGCCAGTTCCGCCTGCAGTTTCTGTAGTTCCGCCAGCATCGCGCCGCGGTCCGCCAGCGACCGCGTTGCCGTGCTTGCATCGCTGTCGACTGGGTCATTGCCCGAACGCAGCGCAGCACGCAGCGATAGTACTCTGTCCACGAGTGTCTTCTCGGCGCCCCACCGGTCCTCGAGCGCTGCCAGTCGCGTGCGTTCCGTCGCCAGCGCCTCTTCTGCCGAGGCTTCGCGCGTGCGCGCGTCGATGCCGATTGCAGTTTCCCGGCCGATGATTTCGAGCTCGGTTTCTAACGCCTGAATGCGGCGGCGGCTGTCCTCCACCGCCGGCGGCACCGCATGCTGGCTGACCGCAACGCGCGCGCAGGCGGTGTCCAGCAGGCTTACCGATTTATCCGGCAACTGTCGCGCCGGGATGTAGCGATGCGACAGCCGCACCGCCGCCTCGATCGCTTCGTCGAGCACTTGCACGCGGTGATGCATTTCCAGCGGTGTGGCTATGCCGCGCATCATCAGGATGGCCTTCTCCTCGCTCGGCTCATCCACCTGCACCACCTGGAAGCGGCGGGTCAGCGCGGGATCCTTCTCGAAATACTTCTTGTATTCCGCCCAGGTGGTGGCAGCGATCGTGCGCAGCGTGCCGCGGGCCAGCGCCGGCTTCAGCAGGTTGGCTGCATCGCCGGTGCCGGCTGCACCGCCGGCGCCAATCAGCGTGTGCGCCTCATCGATGAAGAGGATGATCGGCTTGGGGGAGGACTGGACCTCCTCGATCACCTGACGGAGCCGTTGCTCGAACTCACCCTTCATGCTTGCGCCGGCCTGCAGCAGGCCGACATCCAGCACCCGCACGCTGACATCCTGCAGCATCGGCGGCACGTCGCCCGCGGCGATGCGCTGCGCGAAGCCCTCCACCACAGCGGTTTTGCCAACGCCCGCCTCGCCGGTGAGGATCGGATTGTTCTGCCGCCGGCGCATCAGAACATCGACCACCTGTCGGATTTCCGCGTCGCGGCCAACGATCGGATCCAGTTCACCGTTACGCGCGCGCTGGGTCAGGTCGATGGCGAACTGGCGCAACGCTTCCTGCTTGCCCATTGCCGCCGGGGCGATGGCGCCGGAGGCCTCGCCGGGCGTGCCGACGTGCGAACCGTCGCTCGCCGCCAGTGCGTTCTCCGGTGAGTTGCCGACGATCGATGCGAACTGCTCGGACAGCGCGTCCGCTTTCACTAACTCGAATTGCCGGCTGATCGCGTACAGCACATTGCGCAGCATGGTCGTTTTCAGCGCGCCCACGAGCAGGTGACCGGTGCGGACCTGCGATTCGCCGAACATCAGCGTGCCGAACACCCAGCCGCGCTCGACCGCATCCTCGACATGCTGCGAGAGGTCGGAGATCGCGGTGGCGCCGCGCGGCAGCTTGTCCAGCGCGCTGGTGATGTCGGCGGCGAGCTTTGACGGATCCAGTTCGAAATGCCGGACGACGCGGTGCAGATCGGAGTCTTGTGTCTGCAGGATCTGGTGAATCCAGTGCACCAACTCAACATAGGGATTGCCGCGGAGCTTACAGAACACCGTGGCACCCTCGATAGTCTTGTAGGCCAGAGGGTTCAGTTTGCCGAACAGGGCAGCACGGCTTATCTCTGTCATGTCACGGACTCCGCTGCAGTCGTGGTCGAGTCGGCGTCAATCGCGCGCGCCATGCTGTCGGCACTCGCGTCCAGAAATAGATCGGCTGCGTCAATGTTTTTGCTGCGCGGCATCAGCCATGTGGTCCAGCCGAGCCGGCCGGTGCGACCAAGCTCGATCGGCGGCACTTCCTGCCGGCGCAGGATCAGGTTGACATCCCAGATCAGCGTGTCCCCGGCATAATTGCGCACGATCGGGATCAGCCGGTGAAAGCTCAGTCCGCCGGGCAGTAGGCGCAGATACTCCTCGAGCGAGAGCGGGCCGAACACGACGCGGAACTTATGCTGCCGGCTCCATACGCGGCCGCCGAGCAGTGCCGTGCTCCCAAGCCCCGCGACGTCTGCGCCAGCGCCAAGCCGGGTGCGATCGCGCGCTGGCAGTGTCAGCCAGGCACCGATGAAGCTCTCGATGCGCACCGGCATGCGGAAGAACGCAGTCAGAATCGACGCCAGGCCTTCGGCGTGGCGCGTTTGGCAAGCGAGATGCCCGGCGAAATGCAACTTGGTCAGGTCGGGCATAGCGTCGCGGTTGCGCAGGCTGTCCATGCCTAAGCCGATGAGCGCGCCGAGGTAGAGCGCGAACCGATCCTCCTCTGGTCTGTCGAAGCTGATGGTTGGCCGCGCATTGGCCCAGGCACGGTAGAACAGCGACAGCGTGCGGTGGTGGAAGATGTCGGCAAAGCGCTGGAAGGTCGGATCGCGATGGTTGCGTCGGCGATCGCGCGCGTATTCCGTCAGATGCAGCGGCAGCGGGCCATCCGGACCGAACAGGCCGAAGAAATTTACCAGCAGCCTTGTTGTTCGGTCATTCTGCTCCGGTTCCCAGTCCGCCAACGTGGACGGCGCAAAAGTTACCGAAGGTTCCTGCGCCAGGCGCACCGGGTCCTGCATCAGATGGCTGCTGCGACCGAAACGCGGGCGGTCGGGCCAGGCCGCCTCCAGCCGGCGCATCGCCTGGTAGAAGCTGAACGCCCAGGGTTCCGCGGCGAGCTTGTCGTAGAGAGCCACCACAGCTGCGCGCGGCGGCGCGGCTCGTGTCGCGCGGACCGGCTCGGCCGCTTCGTCCGGCGGCTCGCCGACTAGAGCACCGGGCGCTGACCGATCTGCATCGGCCATCGCATCACCTCGCCCCGCTCGGCATTATGCAACACCGTTTCAGTGAACGCGTTGATCGAGACGTACTTGGCGAAGAATCGGTCAAGCACAGCGGCCAGGAGGATGCCGCCAGCGCCGCCGAATGGCGTCTCGTCGATCGTCAGAGTCAGTTCCAGGCCTCGACCGGCGGCGACCGGGCCAGTGCCAGGAATGCGCCGCACAATCGGATGGCAGGCGATCGATGTCAGCCCCTCGAGCTGGCGTGTCACCGTGGCATTGGTGGACGGCACATAGAGCCGCAGCAGCTCGCGCAAGGCCGCCGCGCCGTGCAGCGCATCGCTGTCGACCAGACTCAGGTAGTTCAGCCCGAGATGGCTGAGGAATCGCCAGGCATACTCGCCGTCGCTGCGGCAGGGGCGCGGCGCGGTCGGACCAGAGATGCAGCGGATCGAGGCCACCGGCGCGCTGACGGCGATGGTGAAGTCGGTGTGTTGTTTGCCCACCGGCATCGACAGTGGCAGGTCCCGATTGGTGCACAAGAGGTCGATGCCAAGCTGGCGTAAATTCTGCCGGAATGGCGCCTGCTCAGGGTCGACGAGCGAGATGAACACCTCATGGCCGAGATAGCTGGAGCGGGGGCCGCGCTGGCGCGCGCGCGAGGACAGCTGCCGCGGGTCACGGCGCAGCAGGTAATAGGCCCGGTGATCGGGATTCCGCGAAAGGTCGTTTGCAGCATAGAACGGCATAAAAGGCTGCGCGGCGCTGCCGTCGGCAGCGAAGCCTTCCACGCCGGTGACGCTGAACACTTCGAAATCGAGCGGCCGCATACGATCCGGCACGATGTGATGCTCGACCAGGTGTTCAGAGATATTGACCCGGTCGCCGCGCTTGGGAAACAGGTTGACCGCCGGGGTGCAGAACAAAGCGAACTGGTCGACGCCGAACCCCGCGGCAAGCACGGGGTCGCTGCGCTTTAGCAGCAGGATTATATCGAGCTCGCCGCCGGCGCAGCGTTGTGTCGGGCGGCCGAGCGCGCCGACCTCGATGAACAGGAAGCGCTCCGGCATGGCGAAGTATTCCTGCAGCAGGCGGTAGCCGTCGAAGGATGCCGGCGCGCGCGGCAGGAGGGCCTGCTCCGGATCGAAACCGATCGGGCGCACCGCGGCGGTCGGCAGCCGTTCCAGCCAGGGCACCGGACGCTCGGCGGGGCGCACATAGACGGCGGCGACATCGGCGACGAGTTGCTCGTAGAGCCTCATGCGCGCGCCGGGCGGGCCAGATAGAAACAAGGTCAGGCGATCCAGCGCGATATCGGCGAACGGAGCCGCTCCGGTTGTCTTCACCCGGAGCCGCATGGCTGCGCGAATGCCGCGCTGATCGGGCAGGTTAAGCGCGGTCACTGCGGCCGGCGTGCCGATATACTCGGCGTCACTGAGTTCGATCGGCAGCAACTGCACTGGATGCGCGGTGCGGAACTCGCAGTTCGTTTGATCCTCGGTGCCGAGCAGGCTGCGCAGCTCGGTTCCGCGGGGCAGCACGACGCCTTGTGGCGAGGCACGCAGCTTGGTGTCAGGACGGAGCTGCACCACGACCATCGACGGCGTCGGCGCGAGATAGTGCGGATAGACCATCTGCAGCAGCGACTGCGTGAAGGTCGGGAACTCCGCTTCCATCTTGAGCTGGATGCGCGCGGTGAGCAGCGCAAAGCCTTCGAACAGGCGTTCGACGTAGGGGTCGGCGACGTCGAAGCTGGCGAGGTTCAGCCGCGAAGCGATCTTGGGAAATTCGTTGGCGAATTCGAGTCCGGCCTCGCGGACAAAGGCGAGTTCCCCTTCGTAGAGGCGCAGCAGCCGGGGATCCATCAGCCGTGTGCCCGCGCGTCAGTGACCACCGCCAGCCGCGTCTCCAATTCGATTGAGGTTTCCAGAAAAAGCTGCTCCGGCACCGGCTGGGCCCACAGCTCGCCCTCAATCTCGAACGTGATGGTCGGCGTGGCCCGGTCGCTACGGCTCTCGCACAGCCGTACGACCAGGGTCTCCGGCTTTATGCGTGGTTCGAATGCGCGGATGGCAGCGACGATGCCGGATTCGATCGACTTGAGTCGCCGCGATGTGTCAGCCAGCCCGGCGAACCCCGGCACGCCGTAATTGACGGTGGATTTCAGCGCCAACGGGGCCCCTGTCAGATCATCTGTCGTGGCGAGGTTGGTGGTGTTGAGCAACCAGGCGAGGTCGCGCAGCACGGCCTGGCGTAGTTGCGGAAAAGTCAGCGTCTGCTGATCGAACCTCTCACGCCGCGTCTCGGGCGCGTTGTCGGTCAGCCGGTCGAGCAGAGACGGCTGCAGTCGTTCGCGCGAGGTGATTTCCGCCATGTCAGGACGCGGCATCCGGTGGTGTGAGGACGATCTTGCGAATGTCCATCACGGCATGTTCACCGGCGTCGGTGGCGAGCACGCGCTGTCCGAGCCCAAGGAACCAGTCTCCGTCACGCTCCTGCCATTCGGTGCGCCGCGACAGGGCTAGTGCGGGGTCGGCGGCATCGGAACCGGGATAGCGGGTCGGAATGAAGCCGACGGAATCGCCGCCGTTGGCCCAGACGAGATGTGCTGGCATCCAGATCTGGTCGCGCAGATCCGCGGGCGGCTCGATGTCGAGGCTGCGCAGCCGATGAAATGGAACCCAGTAGTATTTGCCATCGACCAGCGCCTCGAGCATTGGACCGAGGCGCGGGTCAGCGTCGGCAATCCAATCGAAGTGTTCACCGTCGATCGTCCCGGCGACGGCTGGTGCCTGCTCGAAGGCAGTGTCACGCAGGCTGGCGGCCTCCGTGGCACGGTCGGTGGCCAGCACGCGATTGGCTTCGATCAGCAGCGACATCCAGGGTTCGGGATCGCCGAACACCGTCGGTGTGCGCTCGCCGGAGAAGATCTTGCCACGCAGGATCTCGCAGCGAATCGCCGCGCGGTACGCCTGCAGCATCGGCATGGCCATAGGGTTCAGTTCGGCGGTGACCGTCAACTGCGTCAAGGCGCGATCCCACTCGCCGAACACACAGAACAACTGGAACAGGAACGTGCGCAGGCGGGCGTCACGCGGCGCCTTGCGCACTTCCTGCTTCAATTGCTCCAGCGCGGCGCGAGAGTCGCCCGATCGCAACAGTTCGCGCGCATCTGTCACCTCACGGCTCGCCAACGAAAAGTCACGTGGCGGCAAACTTTGCCACAAAACCGTCGAAGTCGGTCGTGTTCGTGACGCGGTTCCAAGAGCCGCCAACCGGTCCTTTGGTGCCGGCGCCGGTGACGTCCTGCTGCAGGTATGTCACCTTCAATGCGCCGTACTCGAAGGTGACCTCTTCCTTCGGCGACTCATCACCATCTGAACCGCTCCAGGAAATGGTCTTCACCGCGACCAGGCCGAAATCGAAGCGCAGGAAGGTCGTGCCGGAGGTGGCAGTATCGCCGCCGGCCCGGCGGAGGCAGAGGGTGACCTGCTTGAAATGCTGACCACCGCAGCACATTTGGAAAAGCGTGGCGGATATCCGATCACTCTTGCGGGTGATCTGGAACGGATTGAATGTCACCTTGCCAGCACCAGCGCCTGAACTCTGGCTACCGATATTCAGCACCTGCTCGATATCGAAGCTGAAGTCGTCGATTTCGAATACGGACCCGGCGGTCACCGGGGGAGCCTGCTTGGCCAAGTTGTCGTTGGTGAAAGCGTTGGGCGACACCTGCGACTCGCCGGTGAGGGCTGGGCCTTTGGGGGGTATGAAGGCCATGTACGTGTCGAAGGCCATCTTGTACTCCTGTTAGAGGTGGGGATGACGGAATCTCACTTGCCAGGCAGCCGCGAAACCAGGCGCAGCGACACGGTCAGACCTTCAAGCTGATAGTGCGGCTTCAGGAAGAACTTGGCGTTGTAGTAGCCGGGATTCTCCTCGTTCTCTTCGAGTTCAACGCGTCCTTCGGCCAAGGGATGGCTCGCCTTGAACTCCTCTGAGGACATGTCGGGGGCCCCATCGACATAGTTGCTCAGCCACCGGCTGAGCCATTCGGTCAGTTGTGCCTGGGTCATCGTGGAGCCGATCTTGTCGCGTACCATGCACTTCAGGTAATGCGCGAATCGGCAGCTGGCGAACAAGTAGGGCAGTCGCGCCGACAGGTTGGCATTCGCGGTTGCCGCCGGGTCGTCGTACTCTTGCGGCTTCTGAAGCGATTGTGCACCGATGAAGGCGGCGAAATCCGAGTTCTTCTTGTGAATCAGCGGCATGAAGCCGTTTTTCGCCAGCTCGGCCTCACGACGGTCGCTGATGGCGATCTCGGTCGGGCACTTCATGTCGACGCCGCCGTCGTCAGTGGGGAAGGTGAAGGCCGGCAGACCTTCGACTGCGCCGCCACTCTCGACGCCGCGGATGCGCGTGCACCAACCGTACAGCTTGAAAGCGCGGGTGATGTTGGTGGCCATGGCATACGCGGCATTGGACCAGCAAAACTTGCTGCTGTCGGCGTCTGCGACGTCTTCCTCGAAATGGAACTCATCAACCGGGTCGGTCTTCTCGCCATAGGGCAGACGCGCGAGGAAGCGTGGCATGCACAGTCCGACATAGCGCGAGTCGTCGCTTTCGCGCAGCGAGCGCCAGGCGGCGTATTCTGGCGTCTGGAAGATCTTGGTCAGATCGCGCGGGTTGGCCAGCTCGTTCCAGCTATCCATCCCCAGCAGTGTGGGTGCGGCGGAGGTCAGGAACGGCGTGTGCGCCGCGGCGGAGACCTGGGACATGTCGCCGAGGAGCTGGGTATCCTGCGGACTGTGGTCGAAATAGTAGTCGCCGATCAACGCGCCATATGGCGCGCCGCCGAACTGGCCGTATTCTTCCTCGTAAATTTTCTTGAAAATCGGGCTTTGGTCCCAGGCGGTGCCGCGGAACTTCCTTAGCGTGCGCCCGAGTTCTTTCTTGGAGACGTTGAAGACGCGAATCTTCAGCATCTCGTCGGTCTCGGTGTTGTTGACGAGATAATGCAGCCCACGCCATGCCGATTCGAGTTTCTGGAAACCCTCCTCGTGCATGATCTCGTTGACCTGCTCGGTCAGCTTGGCGTCGATCGCGGCGATGATCGCCTCGATGCTGCGCAGCGCGTCGCCGGCGATCAGCGCGGTGTTGGCCAGCGCCTGCTGCGCCAGCGTCTGCACCGCCGCTTCCACCGCTTCGCGCGCGCGGTCGGTCTTCGGTTTGAACTCACGGTTGAGCAGCGCGGTGAAGTCGCTGCCGTCCTGCGTGGTGACGGCGCCGAGGGCGCTTTGCGGCGAGGCCTGCGTCCCGGACATCGGTTATTCCCCCTTCTCAGCCGGCGCCGGCGCGGCCGCGAGGCTCTGCAACAGCGCAGGATCGTTCAGCACCTTGCCGATCAGCTCCTCCGCACCGCTCTTGCCGTCCATGTAGGTCAGCAGGTTGGAAAGCTGCGTGCGCGCCTCCAGCAGCTTGCGCAGCGGCTCGACCTTGCGGGCGATCGCGGCGGGCGTGAAGTCGTCCATGCTCTCGAAGGTGATGTCGACGGCGATGTTGCCCTCGCCGGTCAGCGTGTTCGGCACCATGAAGGCCACGCGAGGCTTCATCGCCTTCAGCCGGTCGTCGAAGTTGTCGACATCGACCTCCAGCATCTTGCGGTCGGCGACCGGCGGCAGCGGCTCGCTCGGCTTGCCGGAGAGGTCGGCCATCACGCCGACCACGAACGGCAGCTGCACTTTCTTCTGCGAGCCGTACGTTTCCACGTCGTACTCGATCTGCACGCGCGGCGCGCGGTTGCGCGCTATGAATTTCTGACTGCTCGCTTTCGCCACGGTGTGCCTCGTTTGGGTTCCAGAGGGGTTCCAGGGTATCGGGGTATGGTGGGACGGCTGGCGCCCGCGCTGCTATTCATCGCGGACACCGACGATGTTCTGCGCCTGCATCAGCCCATCGGGCGCCATGTCGCGCAGGATTTCCAGAAAATTCTTGTCTGCGAGCCGAAGCGCGCGGTCGAGCAGCAGCGGCAGCGGGCTTGCCGGCTCATGCTGGCGGAAATACTGGATGACCAGCCCAAGCAGCCGCACCGCATCGGCGCGCGTGCCCACCTCCGTCAGCATCGCCGCGGTCATCGCCGCGGCCGATCGCGGCGCGGCGGCGGCAACCCCGGCGGCCGCGGGTGCAGCTTCTGCCATGTCGGGCTCCACTGCCGGCGGCGCGGCGGCATCCGCCGCCGGGCCGTACTGATCGATGAAATCCGCAATCTCGCGCAGAAGCTTGCCGAGATCGTCGTAGTCCGGCCCGGTGCCGGCGCCGGCCAGTTGGTCAAATGTCGCGTTGATCGCGGCGAGCGTCGCCGCAGCCTCGCGCGCGGCGGTGCGCAGCGCGGCGACGGTCGCGCGGTCGCTGTCGGTGAAGGCGTTGCGCACGCCGTCGAT
>JASHQG010000114.1 GCA_030037665.1 Acetobacteraceae bacterium | reverse complement strand
CGTTCCTCGTAGGCGCGCTGGCCGTCTGTCAATGTGCGTTTGGTCTTCAAGGCTTGCCCCCGCTTCGCACGCCGGCTTTTCGCAGGCCAGACGGCGCGGTTCAAGGGCCGGATCACGAGCTCTGCCGCCGGCGGCTTTGTGCAGGGGCCAACGCAGGAACCCGCGGACGCGACCTCGCCCGACGGGCACGATCGCCGCCAAAACCGTAGAGCGCTACGCGGATGCAAGCTCCGCCGGGCATTGGGTCTCTGGCCACACCGCTTCCCTGACGATTCCTTTCCCCCGACAAGACCGAGGCAGGTGGTGTTGCTCTTCGCGCGGATCAAACCGCAGCCAGCAGCGGCGCATTACCGGTTCTTTGGCACCCTGGAGAACGCGGCGAGGACGCAGATCCGGATCGCCGCGTCGAAGGCCATCGTCCCGAGGCGGCCAGGCCCAGAGGTGCCGCGCCGCACATTGCCGCAGGCTCTTCGGCAGCAGTACTCGGCGAACAGCCGATCCAGGCTGCGCCCGCCACAGATGGCCAACACGTCGGGTTAGCAACAGACGCCAACGGGCTGGAGCGGTTGGTGTTTCGTTCGGGCGCCGGTGGTCGCAGGCAGCCGAAAGCCGCCGAACGGGCCCCGTCTCCTCGGTCGCGTCAACGCAACAGGCCGGCTGGCTCTCATCCAACCTTCATCAAACTGCAATCCAAGCTTCGCCCGCTGCGCCTACGCTCCGCACACTTGGCGCATCCGTGCGCTATGCTAGAATCGCCGGTTCAGGGGGTACAGAATGAAAATCAGAGACGCGGCGCTGGCCCTGGTGCTGGCGGGTCTCAGCATCGCCGCACATGCGCAAACTCAGATCACCGGCGCGGGATCGACGTTCGCCGCGCCGATTTATGGGAAATGGGGCGAGGCAGGGAAATCGGCGACTAATGTCAGTCTGAATTATCAGGCGATCGGATCAGGGGCCGGGATCAATCAGGTCAACAACCGCACGGTCGATTTCGGCGCCTCCGACATGCCGGTGGCGGCGGACCAGCTCGCTGCCCACAAGCTCATGCAGTTCCCGACTGTGATTGGTGGCGTTGACATCATTGTCAACATCCCCGGGATCAAGGTGAACCAGCTGAAGCTGACCGGACCGCTACTGGCCGATATCTACCTCGGCAACATCACGAAGTGGAACGCTGCACCGATCCAGAAGATCAACCCGGGGCTGAAGCTTCCCTCGACCGCGATCGCAACGGTGCACCGGGCCGACGGATCGGGCACGACGTTTGTCTTCACCAATTACCTCAGCATGCAGAGTGCGGCCTGGAAGTCGCAGGTCGGATCGTCGACATCCGTGGCGTGGCCAGGTGGGGCCGGCGCCAAAGGAAGCGACGGCGTGGCCGCGACGGTAAAACAGATCCCGGGCGGCATCGGCTATGATGAAAGTGCCTATGCGGAGAACAACCATCTGGTCACCGCGCGCTTGCGGAACAGGGCGGGCAAGTTCGTGGCGCCCACGATGGCCGCGTACAAGGCGGCCGCCGCCAATGCTGACTGGTCGAAGGTGCAGAACTTTGCGATCAACCTCAATGATCAGCCGGGGGATGAGAGCTGGCCGATCTTATCGGCGACGTTCGTGCTGCTGCCGACCGACCCGAAGAACCCGAGCCAGAGCGCTGCCGTGAAGCGGTTCTTCAACTGGGGCTTCACGCACGGAAGCGACCTCGCGATTTCCCTGCTCTACATCCCGCTCCCGGACAGCGTGCATGACGCGATCCGGGCCGCCTGGAAGGCGCAGGTTCCAGGCAATATGTGATCGTCCGGCAGCTCGGGAGCGCCGGAGCCGTCCGACGGTTCCGGGCTGCGCAAGAATGGATACAAATCGTGCAACAAGCGATTGCCATCAGCGCCGCTGACCGGGCGCGCCGGTCTATAGGGGATGCCGTGTTCGCCGCGATCGCGCGCGCCTCCGGCGGTTTCGTGCTGGTGCTACTGGGTAGCATCATCGTCACGTTGTTTGTGGGCGGCATGGCGGCCTTCCGGCAATTCGGGTTTGGGTTCGCATTTTCCCCCGCCTGGAACCCGGTGACGCAGAAGTTCGGTGGCCTCGTTTCAATCTACGGGACGCTCATCACCTCAGCCCTTGCCCTGCTGCTGGCTGTGCCGCTCGCGTTTGGTATCGCCTTCTATCTGACCGAAATGGCCCCTGACTGGCTGCGGCGTCCGGTTGGCACGGCGATCGAGTTGCTCGCCGCGATCCCGTCGATCATCTATGGCATGTGGGGCTTCTTCGTGATCGTTCCGATCATGGCAAGCTATGTGCAGCCCGTCTTGATCAATGCGTTTGACGGTATTCCGGTGCTTGAGGACCTGTTCGCCGGACCGCCGTTCGGCACCGGTATTTTCACCGCAGCATTTGTGCTCGCGGTGATGGTGATTCCCTTCATCGCGGCCACGATGCGCGATGTGTTTGAAACCGTACCACCGGTCTACAAGGAGTCGGCATACGGCGTGGGCTGTACGACGTGGGAGGTCATGCGCTCGATCGTACTCCCGTATACGCGGACGTCGGTCGTGGGCGGCATCATGCTCGGCCTCGGCCGCGCGCTGGGCGAGACCATGGCGGTAACCTTCGTGATCGGCAACGCCAACCGGATCTCGACCACGCTGTTTGGCACCGGCAACACCATCGCCTCGCTCGTCGCGCTGGAATTCCCTGAAAGCCCTGCCGGCAGCCTCAAGCTGTCTGCCTTGCTGGCGCTTGGGTTCATCCTGTTCGTGATCTCTTTTATCGTGCTGGCCATCTCGCGCCTGCTGCTGCGTCCTCGGTTGAAGACCTGACAATGAATGCCACCACACTGACCCAAGCTGCGCCGGCCGCCAGGAGAGACGAGACCGTTGCCCGTGCACTCAGACGGCGGCGAAAACTCGTCAATTCACTGGTGAAGTCGCTGTGCGTGCTGGCCACTATCATCGGGCTGGTATTGTTGGCATCCATTCTGTTCACGCTGCTGTGGCGTGGTCTGGGCGGACTGTCGGTCAGGGTCTTCACCACCATGACCTTGCCACCCGGGTCCAACGGCGGCCTGCTCAATGCGATCGTCGGAACATTGATTCAGACTGCGATCGGAACGCTGATCGGTACGCCGATCGGGCTGTTGGTGGGAACCTACCTGGCTGAATACAGCCAAGGATCGATGATCTCCAACGTGGTCCGCTTCGTCTCCGACGTACTGTTATCGGCGCCGTCGATCCTGATCGGCCTGTTCATCTACCAGCTTGTGGTCGAGCCGATGGGGGGATTCTCCGGAATCGCCGGCTGCCTGGCGTTGGCGGTCCTCGTGATTCCCATTGTGGTGCGCACGACGGAAGACATGCTGCACCTCGTTCCGCTCACCCTGCGTGAGGCGGCGGTCGGCCTTGGTGCGCCCAAATGGAAGGTGACCACGCTGATCTGCTATCGCGCCGCGCTCAACGGCATCGTGACGGGCGTACTGCTGGCGGTTGCCCGCATCGCCGGTGAAACGGCGCCGCTGCTGTTCACCAGCCTGGGCAATCTCAACTGGTCGGTGGATATGCGCAAGCCAATGGCGAGCCTTCCGGTGACCATTTACCAGTATGCCGGATCAGCATTCGACGATTGGGTGCAACTCGCCTGGGTCGGGGCGTTGCTGATCACCGTGGGCGTGTTAGCCGTCAACATCATCGCCCGCATCGTTCTCCGTGCTAGGACGTGACATCATGAGCACAACGCTCAAGCAGCAGCAGCAGCACCAGCACCAGCAGGATCAGGGTCGCGCGAGCCTTGGCGGCATGCAACCGCGGTCCGCTGCGACCATCAATGAACCGCGCCTGTCAATCCGCGACCTGAACTTCTATTATGGCCGTAACCAGGCCCTGAAGCGGATAAGACTGGATTTGCCGGCTCATCAGGTCAGCGGCATGATCGGGCCATCAGGTTGCGGCAAGACCACGCTCTTGCGCGTGCTGAACCGGATGTACGATCTCTATTCGGGTCAGCGGGCAGAGGGCGAGGTGATGATGGACGGTGTGAACATTATCAGCCCGTCGGTAGACGTGAATTCCCTGCGCTCGCGCATCGGCATGGTATTCCAAAAGCCCACGCCGTTCCCAATGACGATCTATGACAACATTGCGTTCGGCGTGAAGCTGCACGAGCGCCTGTCACGCGCGGCGATGGATGAACGCGTCGAGTGGTCGCTCACGCGCGCGGCGCTGTGGGGAGAAGTGAAGGACCGGCTGCAGACCTCGGCAATGGGACTGTCTGGCGGCCAGCAGCAGCGTCTCTGCATTGCCCGCACCATCGCGGTGCGATCCGAGGTCATCCTGCTCGACGAGCCGACGAGCGCGCTTGATCCGATCAGCACCGCGAAGGTGGAGGAGCTGATCGATGAGTTGAAACGGGATTTTACCATCGTGATCGTCACGCACAACATGCAGCAGGCAGCTCGCTGCGCCGATCAGGTTGCGTTTTTCTATCTCGGGGAGGTGGTGGAGGTGGCACCGGCAGCGCAGTTGTTTACCGCGCCCAAGGAACAACGCACCCAGGACTACATCACCGGCCGGTTTGGCTGACCGGTTCGAGGGAGGCTGAGTCCGGTCCGCAGCGCCCAACCATCCCGTCGAATGTGAGGGTCATTGGACGAAACATCCCGGCAGGCCGATCACGCGAGGAATCTGGAAAACTCCCTCTCGGCACGGTCGCGGATCGATTCCTGGCGTGTGACGACGCCGCAGCGCCTGACAGCAGGAGCCGGTCCAGCGGCGTTCAATAAAGCGTCGATCGGAGCGGATGCG
>JASHQG010000113.1 GCA_030037665.1 Acetobacteraceae bacterium | reverse complement strand
AGCCTTGCCGGCAAGCGCCTCGCCGTTGCGCTCGATCACCAGCCAGGTCTTGCGCTTGCTGATCGGGCGGCACTCCTCGATGCGCACCACATCGCCGACCTTGCACAGATTCGCCTCGTCATGCGCCGCGTACTTCTTCGAGCGGCGGATGAATTTCTTGTAGATCGGGTGCATGACACGGCGATCGACCAGGACCGTGACGGTCTTGTCCATCTTGTCGCTGGTCACCCGGCCAGAGAGAACGCGCTTCGGCATCTCGCGCCAGTCTCCTACTTCGCGACGGCAGAGCGTCGCTTCTCTGCCTGAATGGTTTTGATGCGCGCGATGTCGCGCCGCACCTCGCGGATGCGCGAGCCGCTGGGCTGGCCTTCGATCGCCCGGCGGAATCGCAGGTTGAATTGCTCCTTGCGGAGATCGAGCAGCAACGTGTCCAGCTCGTCCGGCGTCTTTGCCCTGATATCGCTCGGCTTCTGCTCGGCCATCACACGGCTCCGGTGCGTTCGACGAACTTGGTGCGGATCGGCAGCTTCGCCGCACCGAGCGTCAGGGCGTCGCGCGCCGTCGCCGCCGGCACGCCATCGACTTCGAACATGATGCGGCCAGGTGCTACGCGGCAGACCCAGAACTCGGGCGAGCCTTTGCCGGAACCCATACGCACCTCGGCAGGCTTCGCCGACACCGGCACGTCGGGGAACACGCGGATCCATACGCGGCCCGCGCGCCGCATCGCGCGTGTGATGGCGCGCCGCGCCGCCTCGATCTGCCGCGCGGTCACGCGGTCGGGCTCCAGCGCCTTCAGGCCATAGGTGCCGAAATTCAGCGAGTACCCGCCCTTGGCGTTGCCATGGATGCGGCCCTTATGCGCCTTGCGGTAATTGGTGCGCTTTGGTTGCAGCATGTCGTTCGTTCCTCAGAGCCTGGCGCAGACCGCGCGGCCGGTCATCGTCATCCCAGCGATTGCAGGGATCGGGATCCCGGTTGGCTCCCTGCAAGCGGGGACGTGACGGTGGCGGTCGCGCGCCAGGTGCCTATCGCCTCTCACCGCTGTGGCGCCTGCTCGGCGGCGCGACGGTCCTGCGCCATCGGGTCGTGCGCGAGAATCTCGCCCTTGAACACCCATACCTTCACGCCGCAGGTGCCATACGTCGTCTTCGCCGTCGCCTGCCCGAAATCGATGTCGGCGCGCAGCGTGTGCAGCGGCACGCGACCTTCGCGGTACCACTCCACCCGCGCGATTTCCGCGCCGCCCAGCCGGCCGCCGCAGTTGATGCGGATGCCCTGCGCGCCCAGCCGCATCGCCGACTGCACGGCCCGCTTCATCGCCCGACGGAACGCAACGCGGCGCTCCAGCTGCTGCGCGATGTTCTCCGCCACCAGCGTCGCGTCGATCTCCGGCTTGCGGATTTCCACGATGTTCAGCGCAACATCGGCGTTCGCCATCCGGCCGAGGTCCTTTTTCAGAACCTCGATGTCCTGGCCCTTCTTGCCGATCACCACGCCAGGCCGCGCGGCATAGATCGTCACGCGCGGCTTCTTCGCCGGACGCTCGATCACCACGCGCGAGACGCCCGCGCCGTGCAGCTTCCTGCGCAGATGGCCGCGCAGCTTCAGATCCTCATGCAGCATCGCTGAATAGTCGCTGCCGGCGAACCAGCGGCTGTCCCAGGTGCGGTTGATGCCAAGGCGCAGCCCGACGGGATTGACCTTGTGATCCATGCTACGCGGCCTCCACCTCTTGCTCGCGCTCGCGCACGACGATTCGCAGATTGCTAAACCACTTTTCGATGCGCGACGCGCGACCGCGGCCACGCGCGTGGAAGCGGCGCATGACGATGGAGCGGCCGACATCGGCACGCACGACCACCAGCCGGTCCACATCGAGCTGATGGTTGTTCTCGGCATTGGCGATCGCGCTTTCCAGCGCCTTGCGGACGTCCTTGGCGATGCGCCGCTTGCTGAAGGTCAGCGTGGCCACCGCCTCGTCAGCCGGAAGGTTACGGATCAACCCGGCAACCAGGTTCAGCTTGCGCGGGCTGCATCGTACGTTGGACAGGATCGCCTGCGCCTCGTTGTCGCCGAGGCCGCGCGGATGCTTCAGCTTGCTCATCCCCGCCTCGCCTTCTTGTCGCCGGAATGGCCGGTGAACGTGCGCGTCGGCGAGAACTCGCCAAACTTGTGGCCCACCATGTTCTCACTGACCTGCACGGGCAGAAACTTATGGCCGTTGTAGACGCCGAAGGTCAGGCCGACGAACTGCGGCAGGATCGTCGAGCGCCGCGACCAGATGCGGATGATCTCATTACGGCCTGAGGCGCGCGCGGCATCTGCCTTGTTCAGCAGATAGCCATCGACGAACGGGCCTTTCCAGACGGAACGCGCCATGAGTTATTTGCCCTTGTGACGGCGGCGGATGATCAGGCTGTCCGTCCGCTTGTTCGATCGTGTCTTGTGTCCCTTGGTCGGCTTGCCCCAGGGGGTGACCGGGTGGCGGCCGCCCGAGGAACGCCCCTCGCCACCGCCCAACGGGTGATCGACCGGGTTCATCACCACGCCGCGGTTGTGCGGCCGGCGACCCATCCAGCGCTTGCGCCCGGCCTTGCCGATCTTCTGGTTCATGTTGTCCGGGTTGGACACCGCGCCAATGCTGGCCATGCACTCGGCCCGTACCACGCGCAACTCACCGGACATCAGCTTGATCTGTGCGTAGCCGGCGTCCTTGCCCACCAGCTGCGCGTAAGTACCGGCCGCACGTGCGATCTTGCCGCCGGCGCCCTGCTTCATCTCGATATTGTGGATGATGGTGCCGACCGGGATCGACGCCATCGGCATCGCATTGCCCGGCTTGATGTCGACGCGCTGGCCCGAGACCACCTGATCACCCGTGCGCAGACGCTGAGGCGCGAGGATGTAGCTGAGCTCGCCGTCGCTGTACTTCACCAGCGCGATGAACGCACTGCGATTCGGATCGTATTCCAGCCGCTGCACCGTCGCGGGCACATCGTATTTGCGGCGCTTGAAATCGACATAGCGGTACGACTGCTTGTGTCCGCCACCACGGAACCGCACCGATGTGTGACCGTGGTTGTTGCGCCCGCCGGAGCTGGTCTTACCGACGGTCAGCCCCTTGACGGGCTTGCCCTTCCACAGCTCGGAGCGGTCGATCAGCACCGTGCCGCGCAGGCTCGCCGTAACCGGATTGAATTGTCTGAGTGCCATGTCTCGCGCGCCTTATGCGAGGCCGGTGGAAAGGTCGATCTGCTGGCCCTTCTCGAGCCGCACATACGCCTTCTTCACGTCGGAACGCTTGCCGGGCCGGCCCTTGAACCGCTTCGTCTTGCCCTTGGTGACCAGCGTGTTCACTTCCAGCACCTTCACGCCGAACAAGCCTTCGATCGCTTCCTTGATCTCCGGCTTGGTCGCCTCGGGCGCGACGCGGAAGATATACTGGCCGCGTTCGCTGGCGGAGGTGGATTTCTCCGTCACGATCGGGCTGCGGATCGTCGCGTACATCGCCTCGCGCGACAGGGTCGGCCTGCGCGGTGTAGTCCCTGCCTCGCTCATGACGCGCTCCCTTCGGCGCGGAGCTCGGTACCGTTCAGCCGCTCTTTCAGACCGTCGATGCCCGCCGCGGTGATCGCCAGCACGTCGTGGCGCAGGATGTCGTAAACATTCGCGCCGATTGTCGGCAGCACATCGACGCCCGGAATGTTGCGGCTCGAGCGCAGGAAACCCTTGTCCACCGCGCGATCGACGATCAGCGCCGAGCGCCAGCCCAACGCCTTGAGCTTCTTCGCCAGCTCGTTCGTCTTCGTCCCGCCGCCGGTGATATCGATCACCACCAGCTTGCCTTCCGCCTGCTTCTGAGACAGCGCGGAGATGAGCCCAAGCCGCCGCACTTTCTTGTTCAGACTGTAGGCGTGCGAGTGCGGGACCGGGCCGTGCGCGACACCGCCGCCACGGAACTGCGGCGCGCGCAGGCTGCCTTGCCGGGCGTTGCCGGTGCCCTTCTGGCGGTAGGGCTTCTTGGTCGTGCCTTGCACGTCGTTCAGACCCTTGGTGCTGTGCGTGCCAGCGCGGCGCCGCGACAGCTGCCAGTGCACCACGCGCGCCATGATGTCGGCGCGCGGCTTCACCGCGAAGAGCTCATCCGGCAATTCCGCGCTGCCGGCGCTGGTCCTGTCCAGCGTGGTGATTTCGACCTGCATGGTTCAGCCCACCTGCGCTTCGATCAGGGACGCCGGATACGGCGCATCGGCCGGACGTGCACGCTTCACCGCGTCGCGCACCAGCACGAAACCGCCCCGCGCGCCCGGCACCGCGCCTTTGACCATCAACAGCCCCCGGTCGGCATCGACCGCCGCCACCTCGAGGTTCAGCGTGGTGACGCGCTCGACGCCGAGATGGCCGGCCATCTTCTTGTTTTTGAACGTGCGCCCGGGATCCTGCCGGTTGCCGGTCGAGCCGTGGCTGCGATGGCTGATCGACACGCCATGGGTGGCTTCAAGGCCACCGAAATTCCAGCGCTTCATCGCCCCGGCGAAGCTCTTGCCTTTGGTGATCCCGCAGACATCCACCTTCTGGCCGGCGATGAAATGCGCGGCCGACAGCGTGGCGCCCGGCTCCAGAACCGCGTCGGCGGCGACGCGGAACTCCACCAGCCGCGACTTCGGCTCGACTTTCGCCTTGGCAAAATGGCCGCGGTTCGGCTGCGACACGTTCTTCACCTTGGCCTTGCCCGCGCCAAGCTGCACCGCGGTGTAGCCGTCCTTTTCCTCGGTTCGCGCGGCTACGACCTGCAGGCCATCAACATGCAGCACGGTGACCGGCACATGCGAACCGTCATCCTTGAACAGGCGCGTCATGCCGAGCTTCTTCGCCAGCAATCCGGTGCGTTGGTTTGCCATGGCGTCAGATCTTGATCTCAACGTCCACGCCGGCAGCGAGGTCGAGCTTCATCAGCGCGTCCACGGTCTGCGGCGTCGGCTCGACGATGTCGAGCAAACGACGATGCGTGCGGATCTCGAATTGCTCGCGGCTCTTCTTGTCGATGTGTGGCGAGCGGTTGACCGTAAACCGCTCGATATGCGTGGGCAGCGGAATCGGTCCGCGAACCCGTGCACCCGTGCGCTTGGCCGTGTTCACGATCTCCTTCGTGCTGTTGTCGAGCACGCGGTGATCGTAGGCCTTGAGCCGGATGCGAATATTTTGGTTGTCCATTGCTTCGCGTTCCGAGTTTCCCGTACCCCGAAAACAACCGCCGGCGCTCCGCCACGAGGACGGGGCGCCGGCGGCCGTTGTCGTTCCTAGGCCGTGATGCTGGCGACGACGCCGGCACCGACCGTTCGGCCGCCTTCGCGAATGGCGAAGCGCAACTGCGCGTCCATCGCGATCGGCGCGATCAGCTCAACGTCCATCGTCACGTTGTCGCCCGGCATCACCATCTCCGTACCTTCCGGCAGCGTGACCACGCCGGTCACGTCGGTGGTGCGGAAATAGAACTGCGGACGATAGTTGGTGAAAAACGGCGTATGACGGCCCCCCTCTTCCTTGGTCAGGATGTACGCCTCCGCCTTGAACTTTGTGTGCGGGGTGATGCTGCCGGGCTTGGCCAGCACCTGGCCGCGCTCGACTTCCTCGCGCTTGGTGCCGCGAAGCAGCGCGCCGATGTTGTCACCCGCCTCGCCCTGGTCGAGAAGCTTGCGGAACATCTCGACGCCGGTCACGACCGTCTTCAGCGTCGGGCGCAGGCCGACGATTTCGACTTCGTCACCCACCTTGATCACACCGCGCTCGACGCGGCCGGTGACCACGGTGCCGCGACCGGAGATCGAGAACACGTCCTCGATCGGCATCAGGAATGGCCGGTCCTTCGGACGGTCGGGCTGCGGGATGTAGCTGTCGACCGCTTCCATCAACTTCAGCACCGACTGCTCGCCCATCTCCGGGTCGCGGTCTTCCAGCGCGCACAGCGCCGAGCCGCGGATGATCGGAATGTCGTCGCCGGGGAACTGGTAGGATGACAGGAGCTCGCGCAGCTCCATCTCGACGAGCTCGATGAGCTCGGGATCGTCCACCATGTCCACCTTGTTGAGGTACACCACGAGCGCCGGCACGCCGACTTGGCGCGCGAGCAGAATGTGTTCGCGCGTCTGCGGCATCGGACCGTCGGCGGCGGAGACCACCAGGATGGCGCCGTCCATCTGCGCCGCGCCAGTGATCATGTTCTTCACGTAGTCGGCGTGGCCGGGGCAGTCCACGTGCGCGTAGTGACGGTTCGCCGTCTCATACTCCACGTGCGCAATGGCAATCGTGATCCCGCGCGCCTTTTCCTCAGGAGCGTTGTCGATGGAATCGAACGGACGGAACTTGATCTTGGGGTTGTGCTTCGACAACACCTTCGTGATCGCCGCCGTCAGCGTCGTCTTG
>JASHQG010000112.1 GCA_030037665.1 Acetobacteraceae bacterium | reverse complement strand
GTCTGGTCTGGAGTACGGCCGACCCATCCAGATTGGTCGCAATGTCTGGATCGGAGGCGGTGCCGTGATCCTGCCGGGCGTAACCATTGGAGATGACGCTCTGATCGGTGCAGGAAGCGTGGTAACCCGCGATGTACCTGCCGCTGCCACCGCGTTCGGGAACCCAGCCCGCGTCCGTTCTTAACCCTCTCCGCCCCAATGACCGCCACATCGGTCAACCCGGTCGGAGCGATCACATGCCTTTCAATCGAGCCTCGTCGCCCCCAAGGCTGGCGACGGACCAGTACCGCGCATGGCCGTGGACCTTCTGCGGAGCTGACCCGCATCCGGGCGAAAACATGCTGCGGGTCGCCCCGCATAGCCGTCGTTGCGCGCCCGCAGATACATGTTGATGGCCTGCTCGATGCGATTGGCAACAGTTGAGTCCGATAAAATCGTTCACCCCCCAGTAAAATCGTTCACCCCCAGTTGCGCAAAGCACCGACAGTACGGCATGAAATCACCGAGCAAGCGGGCCATGAGAGCAGCCAACCGATGACGTGTGCCGGAGACAATCGTCCCTGTCCGACCGCAGAGCGGGCCAGACGCTCTCGGCAAACAGGATAGGTCGGACATGCGGATCCGGTGGCGGCGGTTGATTGCGAAGTCCTGGCTGGCCTCCAAGTGGCACTATGGTCGCAACGGCCTCGTTCTGGAGGGGCGGCCGTCGGATGCGGTTTGGTACTTCGCTTATGGCTCAAATATGCATCCGGCCACCTTCGAGGGACGACGGGGCATCAGGCCGCTGGAGCGGCGGGTTGGCCAGATCCCGGGGTACCGTCTGCGTTTCAACCTTGAAGGCCGACCCAGGGGCAAAGCGGCGCCGGCGAACATCTGCGCGGACCGCGATGGCGAAGTTTGGGGCGTCCTTTACCGGATTACCCGCCGTGATCTTCTCCGCTTGAACTCGACCGAGGGCATCCCGGGCCGGGGCTACCAGCCGGTCGCGCTCGATGCACTCGACAACGACGGCAATCAGCTGAAAGCAGTGGCCTACGTGGCACCAGGCAAAGAGACAGACGGCAATCCGTCGCTCAGGTACATCACTCTGCTGCGTGATGGTGCGAAATTCCACGGCTTGCCAGCGTTATGGATCAAGTATCTGGATTCGGTGGTGCACGTCGAATAGCCGCTGCCGACGATGATAGATCCCTGTATTCATATGTTGGACGTGACCGGGCATGCCGCGCATTGTCGGCCCAGCGCATCCCGTCAATGGTGAGAATTGTCTATCAACACGCCTGATGACCCGGAACCCGGCGCAGGGTCAAGGTCGACTACCCGGAGTGCCGAGCCGGTTTAGTCAGCCGATCACATCGCACCGGCGTCTATCCTTGGAGAGCGTCGGCAAACGGTGTGCAGCCTGTGCCAGCAGGAGACTTGATAGCCGGTTCAGCCAGGCACCCCACGCGTCATCCACCCGTACCAGCAGGCCGCCGGTGAGAAGCACAGCCGACGCATAGATGGCCGCGACGAGGACGACACTGCCCTCGTAGGACATGCTCTGCCGGAACAGGACGAACAATCCGCAGCCGAGCGAACAAAGCAAGGGGAAGTGGATGACGTAGACAGGAAATGAAAGCCGGCCCATCAGGAGAAGCGGTCTTGCGGTGAACGCACGTGCGACCCGCTCATTGCCAACGAGGCCGAGGATAATCAGCAGGCCGCTCAAGGTGTGCAGCACAATCCGGTCATACCGGTAACCCGCGTCATCCTGGATCACGGGAATGAACGAATACGCCCCGACTGGTTCGAGGTAGCCGAACAGGAACAAACCGACGCTGATACTGACGGAAGTGGCGAACGCGCTCAGCCTCGCTCGTCGGGTCCAGATCACAAACGCCAGACCTGTCCCGGCGACAAATGAAAGCAACCAAGGATCGACCGCGGTTGCCAGAGCCGCCGCGGATATCAGTGCAGCGCTGCAAGCCGGGATAGAGAGGCGACGGGTGACCAGCGCCAGCGCCATGCTGAGGAAACTGCCGAACAACTCGTGACGCATGGTCCAGAGCACCGGATCGTAGGCATCGGAGTTGTTGAGAAATGCCCCGACGAGCCCCTCGTGGACCGCTCCTGCTAATGACGGTTTGTGCATGCTGTCCGGCTCACCACCGCCGTAGGATGCGAGCCAATCCGACCCGGTGAGGTCGCCCGCCTCACGGTAGTGAAACAGGCCAAAACGGAAGAGCACGTAAGCGAACAGGACGGCAAGCAGTGTGAGGCCGGCCAGTCTCGGCCAGCGTTTGGCAGCCGCCTCGACGACCGTGCGGGATTGACCGGACCGGAACAACCGAAGCGGAATGACAAATCCGGAGAGCACGAAGAACAAGGCGACAGCGGCCGGCCCGTCCATCAGCGCGGTGACGACGCTGCCGGCCACACCCTGCGAAGGCCAGCCTGCCACGGTGCCAAGCTCCCAAGGTGCGAACGCCCACAGGAAGTGCCAGACAACCACTGTCGTGGCTGCGAGTCCGCGCAGACCTTCGAGTTGCAGCAGTCGGCCCGTACCTATTCCGCCGCCCGTTTGAACCCGCATCACGTCGTGGGTCGTCGCCGTATCACTCAACGCGCGGCACTCTCAGTTCCGGCGCACCCCATGACGGACTGCCTACGACAGATCTTGATGTCGTGGAGAATATCAAAGTTCCTCCAGATTATCGCTTTGTCAGGCGCCTCCGGCGAAGCACCGGTGCCGGTTCGGAGATGTCTGATGACAACGCCCTCACGCAGTAACGCCGGCTCATGCCCGAAATGTGGCCAGGCCAGACGTCATGGCCTCAATTAGTCTTGAGATTATGTTGCGACGCCCAAAGATGTGTGCAGCCGGTACTCTATGAGACCGAACATGGTGCGAATTACATTCGAGCCCGGTCTCAATCATGGTGCTCGGAGGACAATGATCACAATTGCGCTGCGATGGGCACGCACACAGAAGAGATGCTCGGCGCCGTACTAACCAATTTGTGACACCGAGATTAGCGGCGAACGACACCGGTCGATCGTCGGCACGATGCGAGTCCGTCCGACGCAACGCAAACAAGCCGTCATTTCGAGGCGGCGATGAAAGTCGCGGGAGACTTGGCAATGTCAGCACCCGCAGAAGTCTCGCCCGACATCGAACCGTGGTATTCTGCTCAATTACCTCGATCGCACCAGGTGCTGCAGACGTGATATGGCGGTTATGACTCTTTGGAGATGGTCAGCAGCCGCTAGGAGGCGATGCTGCCGGCAGAGGCCGTGCAGCGGGCGTTCGACACCACGGCACAATTGTTTCGGACTCTCTGACGCCGACCGCCAGCGCCGAAAGCCTGGCCTGGCTCCCCCTTTTCATCGAGGCGGGCGCGTCGATCATGCTCGGTGAGGCGCGTCGAAGGCGCCGTTGAGGCCGATCAGGCGATCCTGACTCCACGGATGTTCGCCCCGGACCGGCCGGATCCGATCACCGCGACGAAGTCGGCGTGAGCCGTTGGAGCGGGTGACGGGAATCGAACCCGCATAGCCAGCTTGGAAGGCTGGAGCTCTACCATTGAGCTACACCCGCGCGGGCGCTGGTTTAGCCAGAGCGATGGGTCGGCGCAACCGCGGACTGCCGCTTCGGGGGCGAGGTGCTGAGCGGGTGCGCCGCTGTTCGCCTCCCCGCCTTTGACCTACTCTCGCCCCAACGGTCGTCCAACCCGGGAGGAAGGCGCAGCCAATGTCCGGACTGAATCTGGTTTCCGAACCGAACGTCGCCTGGCCGTCGAACGGTCTGAGCGAGGTTCCGTTCCGCATTTACACCGACCCCGCCCAGTACGCCCTGGAGCAGCAACGCATCTTCCAGGGGCCGACATGGAATTACCTTTGCCTTACGGCGGAGTTGCCCCACGCCGGCGACTACGTCGCCACCACGGTCGGCGAGGCCGCGGTGGTCGCGACGCGCGACATGGCCGGCAACATCAACGCGTTCGTCAACCGCTGCGCGCACCGCGGCAACCTGCTCTGCTTCGAACAGCGGGGCAACGTGAAGGAGATCAGCTGCATTTATCACGGTTGGACCTATGACCTGCAGGGCCGGTTGACCGGGGTCGCCTTCGAGCATGGCGTCAAGCGCCAGGGCGGCATGCCGCCCGAGTTCCACAAGGAAGAGCACCATCTGCGCCGTGTGCGCGTCGCGGAAATCGCCGGCCTGGTGTTTGGCACGTTCGATCCCGATGCGCCGGACCTCGAGACCTATCTCGGCCCTGACGTATGCGGCGGCATTCGCCGGGTGCTGAACCGCCCGGTGACGTTGCTCGGCCGCAGCACGCAGGTGCTGCCGAACAACTGGAAGCTTTATTTCGAAAACGTGAAGGACACCTACCACGCGAGCATCCTTCATCTGTTCCTCACGACCTTCCGCATCAATCGCCTGAGCCAGCCAGGTGGCATCTGGATCGCCGACAACGGCGGCAATCATTTCAGCCAGGCGAAGATGGACTACGCGGCCGAGGACGCCGACTACAAGGCCGCCGCGCTGCGCGCCGACAGCGAGTTCCGTCTGCGCGACCCCTCGGTGATCGAGTCGATCGACGAATACGGCGACAGTGTATCGGTGCAGATTCTGACGATCTTCCCCGGCATGGTGCTGCAGCAGATTCGCAACACGATCGCGATCCGCGTGCTGCGGCCGCGCGGCGTCGATCGCAGCGAGCTCGACTGGATCCATCTCGGCTTCGCCGGCGACGACGAGGCGATGACCGAGCGCCGGTTGCGCCAGGGCAATCTGGTCGGCGCCGCCGGCTTCATTTCGATGGAGGATGGCTGCGTCGGCGGCTTCGTACAGCGCGCGCTGCACTATGACGACGATGGCAGCGGCATCGTGATGATGGGCGGTCACGACGCGCAGTCGCAGCCGTTCCGCGCGACCGAGGCGGCCATCCGTGGCTTCTGGAAACAGTACCGCGCACTGACCGGCGCCTGAACGGAGGCTGCGATGGACGATCTCGCCGTCCGCCTCGGCGTGCACGAGTTGCTGGCTGCCTATGTCGATTGCATCGACGACGACCGTCTCGAGGAGTGGCCGGATTTCTTCGCAGAAAGCTGCCGCTACCTGATCACCAGCCGCGCCGATCACGCGTCCGGACTGCGCCACGGCGTCGTGTATGCGGCGTCGCGCGGCATGCTCGTCGATCGCGTTCTGGCGCTGCGCAAGGCGAACATTTACGAGCCGCACCGCTACCGGCATGTCGTCGGGCCGATCCGGATCCGATCGATCGCGGATGAGGTTGCATCAGTGCAGTCGAACTTCCTGGCCGTGCGCATCATGCATAACGGCGAGATGACATTGTTCGCCGCCGGGCGCTATCTTGACCGGATCGCCGTAGGCAGCGAACCATTCCGTTTCGTTGAACGGATCGTCGTGCTGGACAGCCACAAGATCGACACGCTGCTGGTCATCCCTCTGTGAGACTTGCCAATGGTCACCGCGAGGGCCGAAGGGCCGAAGCCATCGCGTGAGCGCTGCACGCTTCGCCGGGACAGCGTGCCATGAACCGTGCGCCAACTCTCTCCGACCTGATCCGTAGCGGGCTGGATGTCATATTCGTCGGTATCAATCCCTCGTTGTACTCGGTCGCGCAAGGACACTACTTTGCCCGCAAGACCAACCGGTTCTGGCCCTGCTTTTCGCGCTCCGTACTCAGCGCTGCGGCCAGGCAAGCGTTGCACGTTGAGCGGCTGGAACCGGTGCACGATGCCACGCTGATGCGATACGGCTTCGGATTCACCGATGTCGCGAAACGTCCGTCAGCGCGCGCCAACGAGCTGACCCCGGCAGAACTCACTGCGGGCGTGGAGATTCTATTGGAAAAGCTTCAGCGGTACGCGCCGCGTGTCGCGTGCTTCCATGGGGTGATGGGTTATCGGTTCGTGCACCGGGTCCTTACACCGCATGATCCGCCCCCCGCGCTCGGGTTGCAGCGTGTCGTGGTAGGACGGACGCAATTGTTCGTTGCGCCAAATCCGAGCCCGGCGAATGCGCACTTCACCCCGGCGCAGCAGACCGAATGGTACGATCGGTTGTCGGGACACCTCGCCCGTGCCTGAGCGCGGGATGGCCCCCGGCGGGTCGCAACGCCGGTGAGCAGCGCCGTGCAGAGAGCGTCCCTGCGCTATGCCGTTCATCCGGCGCCGCGCGTCGGCCCGGTCCGCGTCGCAGGACGAGCGGACGTCAATGCGTCCAGTTCTCGAGCCGCCCGTACTTGAAATTGTCGGCATACGCCTTCGGCTTGACCCGCCGCACCTGAGGCAGCTCCAGCTCGTAGGTAATCCCGTTCCGCTCTGCGTACGCCACTGCCTCGTCCTGCGTGGCGAAGGTCAGCTTGACCTGCGTCTGCGTGTCCGTACTACCGATCCAGCCCATCAGCGGGTCGGGCCGCTTCGGCGAGGCCGGCTCGAACGCCAGCACCCACTCGTGCGTCGCGGCCCGTCCGGACTGCATGGCGGTCTTGGGCGGCTGGTAGATGCGGGCGCGCATGCGTTCGTCTCCGTCTACTGGTCGGGGCGGCCGGATTCGAACCGGCGGCCTCGTGTACCCAAAACACGCGCGCTAACCAGGCTGCGCCACGCCCCGTCGACCAGGCCGGGAACCTATGGGCGCCGCCCTCAGCCCGCAAGGTCCGTCACCCGGCGTTACCGAAGATACGTTGGAGCACCTTGTCGCCAACCACGATGTTGAGCTTCGCCGTGGTCCCGCCGGCCAGCTCCAGCGTCGCCAGGACCGGCCCGTGGCTCGGGATGTTCGCCAGGCTCTCGGGCACGGTGTTCTCGGCGATCGCCCGGATTGTGCCGTCGGCGTTGATGAACACCATATCGAGCGGCACGAGCGTGTTCTCCATCCACATCGGCACGTCGCGCGGCGTACCCCAGTCGAACAGCATGCCGGTGTCCGACGGCACGCTCGTGCGGAACATCAGGCCGACGCGTTGCTGCTCCGGTGTCATCGCCATTTCCACCTGGAATGTGTGGTGTATGCCGTCTTTGGTCACGATGACCAGCTTCTCCTTCGGCAGCACCGGTTGCGCCTTGGTCGGTTCGGCGGCGTCGGCGCCGCCGAGCGGAAGGATCAGCAGGGTAGCGAGGAGGAGACGGCGGTGCATGACGGGATCAGCCTCCGGTGACGACGCCGCGCGGTAGCACAATCCCCGGCACGCCCGCCAGATTCGGTCCGCTGAGCCGCTGATAGCGTCTGTGGTCGTCCAATGCGCAGCACAGGCCCCGGCTCCTCAACCTCGAGATTTTGGTTGGTCCACTTCGCCGCGCGACCGGCCTGTTTCGTGGCAGGCGGGAGACCTCCTAGCGACTGCACGCTGCGCCACCCAGCACGCAGAACGACGCGCAATGCGGATGGTTCAGCGACACAGCCCGCGTCGCACCCACCAGCGTGCGCCCGAGCTCGAACGGCGGGTCGTAGGCAAGCAGCGTGCACGGCAGGCCCGTCGAATGCGCGGCGCCCTTGCGCTTCACCACCATCCTCGATGACGCGCACATCGCGTCGTCCGGCGATTTGTGCAGAACGCCCCAGCACGCCTCGGTGATTTCCGGCACGTCGCGTCCGGCATCCATTTCGGGGAATATGACCGTATGGACCGGATCGAAGGCATCCACCGCCACATCCAGCGCGCGGAACAACCGTGCATAGCCGGCGCGCAGCTGCTCATCCGACTCGCCGGTGAACCGCCGGCCGGCTATGTCGAGGGAAAATCCGTTCCGCGCCAGCCACACCAGGCGCTCGATCGTCGGCGCCCAGCTCCTCCGGCCGCGTTCGGCCTCGTGGATCTCCGGCGTGTCGTGGTCGAGCGACACGCGGATGGTCAGCCGCGCTCCATAGGCCTCGCGCAGAGCGAGAAGCGGCGCCCGCAGCTTTCGCATCGGCTTCATCGCATTGCTCAGCACCAGAGCATCGAAGCCGCAGCCCAGTCCGCTATCCTTCGCGTCGAACCATCTCACACATGGCGTGCTTGGCTTCCCAAGAGCACCGGAGCAACGAGAGGGTGCTCTCCCGATTGGTGCCGCGGCCACGAAACCGCGTCTCTTCAAAGGTCTGATGGTTTCCGTTCTGTCGAGCGCAGCGACATGACAGGCACATTCGGTCGGCCGCCCTCCACGGTTCCGCGTCGGCGCCGCGCGGAGGCGGTCGCTCACGCCACTTCAAACAATCCCGCGGCCCCCTGGCCACCGCCGATGCACATCGTCACCACCACATATTTCGCGCCGCGGCGCTTGCCCTCGATCAGCGCATGCCCGGTCATGCGGGCACCTGACATGCCGTACGGATGGCCGATCGAAATCGCGCCGCCATCCACGTTCAGCTTGTCCGGATCGATCCCCAACCGGTCGCGGCAATAAATCACCTGGCAGGCGAACGCCTCATTCAGTTCCCACAGGTCGATGTCGTCCACTTTGAGCCCGTGCTTCTCCAGCAGTTTGGGCACCGCGAACACCGGGCCGATACCCATCTCGTCCGGCGCGCATCCGGCCACCGCCATGCCGTGGTAGATGCCGAGCGCCTGCAGCCCGCGCTTCTCAGCTTCCTTCTCCTCCATCAGCACCGCGGCCGACGCGCCATCGGACAACTGTGACGCATTGCCGGCAGTGATGCACTTACCCGCCTTCACCACGAGCCCGTCGGCAAACACCGGTTTCAACGCGGCGAGGCCTTGCAGTGTCGTATCCGGCCGGTTGCCCTCATCCTTGCCCAGCGTCACCGCCTTCGAGGACGTTTCACCAGTATTCCGGTCGGTCACCAGCATGGTGGACGCAAGCGGCGCGATCTCGGCGTCGAACCGCCCTGCCTGCTGCGCCGCCGCAGTACGCTGCTGCGAGCGGAGCGCGTATTCGTCCTGCGTGTCCCGCGAGATCCTGTAGCGGTCGGCCACGATCTCGGCCGTCTCGATCATGGCCATATAGAGCGCGGGCACACGCTCCACGAGCACCGGATCCTGCGCACGGAAGCGGTTCGCTTTGTCGTTCTGCACGAGCGAGATGCTCTCCAGGCCGCCGCCCACGACAATCTGCATGTCATCATCGACGATCTGCTTCGCGGCAGTAGCGATTGCCATCAGGCCCGACGAACACTGGCGATCGACTGTCATTCCGGCGACGCTGTCTGGCAGGCTGGCGGCAAGCGCGCTCTGCCGCGCCAGGTTGAAGCCCTGTGCGCCCTGCTGCAGCGCCGCACCCATCACCACGTCATCCACCTCGGCCGGCGCCACACCGGCGCGCTTGACTGCTTCCGCGATCACGTGCCCGCCGAGCGTCTGCGATTGTGTGTCGTTGAACGCACCGCGATAAGCCCGGCCGATCGGCGTACGCGCGGTGGAGACGATGACGGCGCTGCGCATGGACGTTGCTCCTGATGGTTCGCTTGCCCGAGTGTTGGCGCGGAACGAAGCGGCGGTCCAGTTGTCTCGCCGGATGGGTTCCCGGCGGGCTGTGGCGAGTCGCGCCACGACTGCGAGCAACGCGCGGCTGGTCGCGGGCGATTGCTCCCCGGAATGGCCGGCTACGTTCCCACCGGCGAGACGGGGGCGACCGCTTTGCTGCCACTGCGCCGCGCCGGCGCCAGTTCAGGAGCGACCCCGAAACGCAGCATGTACGGGCGGAACTTCGCCCGTTCGGCGTCGGCATCCAGACCGTGGTCCTCGAAGCGGTATTCGTGCGCCCCGTAGCCGCCGTTCGGCTGGGCCGCGACGTAGCGCTGCATCAACGCCGTCACCGGTCGCGGCAGCGGCAGCTCGAAATGTGCGTAGACCTGTTCCACCGTCGCCACCGGGTCTGAGACGAGATCGAGGTAGTGCACATGGCACACCGGCTCGGCCACACCGGCATCGTCGCCGACCGCGATCATCCGGCGCGTGCCCTCGAGCCAGCGCCGGCTCTCCTGGCGGCCGATCCCGGTCAGATCAAGCCGGCGGGTGAATGGCCGGCGCAGCACTTCCGTCAACCGCGTCACCGAGAGCAGCACCTTCACCGGGTCGCGGTGCACGAACACGATCCGCGCGTCCGGGTATACCGCCCGGATTGCGTTCAATGCGAACAGGTGGTCGGGGCATTTCAGTACCCAGCGAGGCCGCGGCGCTGCAGGACCAGCCTGATGCTGCAAGTGTTGCAGGAACCGCTTGTGGAACAGGTAGGCCGGCAGATGGCTCTGCGGATCGGTGTCCAGCCAGGTCCGATACGACGGCACATGATATGTCGTGTCGAACCGCAGACTGCGAAACACGTGGGCGGTGATCTCGCTGCACTCCTGCGGCGAGGTCGCCTGTAAAGGGTGCAGCGAACGGAACTCGGGCGCGAGCAACTCGAAGGTGCGCAACTGCCGGGCCACCCGCGCGACGCGGCGATCGCGCCCGGTACCCGCGGGTGGGTAAGGATGAATCGTCTCGTAGACCAGCGGCGCACGGTTGGCCGGGTCGGCCAGCATCATGCGGTGCAGGAAGGTTGTGCCGCTGCGCGGCACGCCGGTGATGAAGATCGGGCGCGCGACTCTTTCGCCCAGAATGTCGGGCTTGCGCACCTCGGCAGCCCGCAGCAGCAGCAGGTTCGTGAGGAACCGAACGGCGTCCCAGCGCGTCGCGAGGCGTCCGATCAGCCCCAGATCGGCCTCGGAGGCGCAGGCATCAAGGAATCGCCGCATCGGCGCGGCAAACGCTGCGTCGCCGAAGTCTTCGAGGCCGACGTTGCTCCGGGCGGCGCTCAGCAGTTCGTCGAACGCAAGGGGCCGCCGCAACAGCCCTGTCGCACCCGCCGTCGCGTCCGCCAGCCTGAGCACCGCCGTCTGGATGGACAATACGCGCCCTCCTCCGGGTTCGATCACAAGGTACTTCCGCCTACTTAATGAATGCCCGCGCTGAAACGAGATCCAAGGTCCCAACGAAAGAGTGAACACCCGGCCACGTGAGCCACCTCATTGAACCACCACCTTGTATCCGCATTGTTGCAAGCGAAACGCCGTCCGAGTTGACCCCGCGCGTCCCTCCGGCCTAAGACCGGCGGCGCTCCGCGACCGGACCTGTCGGACGGAAACCCTTGTCTCTTTACCGCCGGGACCGCCGCATGACACGCCCCCTGATCGACCGCCGCCGTTTGCTCTGGCTGGGAGGAACCGCCGGAATTGCCGCGTTCATGCCGTTCGCCCGGGCGGTTGCTGATCCGGCTGCGGTGGCCCCGGTGCAATATCTCTGTAACGCCCTGATCCAGATCATGCGACTTGGCGCCAGGACGTCGTTCTGGCAGCGCCTGAACGTGCTCACCCCGGCGGTCGACGCGGCTTTTGACCTGGAGAGAATTCTGCAGGTGTCGGTGGGCCTCGGCTGGCCCACCACGCCGGCGAACCAGCAGGCGGCCCTTCGGGTGGCATTCCGGACCTACACGATAGCGAAGTACGTCAACAGCTTCGATTCGTATAGCGGTCAGCGGTTCGTGGTCAGCCCGGTCACCCGCAGCCTGTCGAACGGTGACCAGGTGGTAGACACGCAGATCATCTCGTCCTCCGGCGAATCGCACAGGCTTGACTACGTCATGCATCGCGGCCCCCAGGGATGGAAGGCGGTGGACGTGCTGGAAGACGGCACGATCAGCCAGGTCGCGGTGCAACGCTCCGACTTCCGCCAGATCCTGCAGTCGGGGGGAGCGCCCGCGCTGGTGGCCAGCCTGCAGCAAAAGACCCAGGACCTGTCCCGCGGCGCGTGATCACGGCGTCAGACGAGCTGCACGCCCGTCAATCGTCCGCAGTACTCCGCCAGCGCCTCCTGCAGCTCCTCCCGCCGCACCGCCGGGTGCGTCCGCCGCGGCTTCTGGTGGTAAAAATATTGCCCGCTCACCCGCGCCCTCGGATCGCTGCTGGTTGCAAGCCAGGCCTGCGTCGCCGCGCCGGCTGCCAGGTCATCCGGTGCACCCGGGCCGCCCATCCTTGTCGGCACCCACCCGGGTTCCAGCGCGTTGGACAGTACCGAGGGCCAACGCCGCGCGACGCAGTACGCCAGCAGCACGTCGAACAGCTTGCTGTCGGAATAGGCCTGGGAGCCGTTCCAACGGCGTCGTGTCCATTGCGGATCGTCCAGTGAGGGATTGCCGCCCATGTGCATGCCGGAACTGAGATAGATGACCCGCGCGGGCCGCGTGATCCGCGCGGTCAGCAGATAAGGCGCCAGCACGTTGACCGCGAATAATTGCAGCAGTCCGTCCGCGGTCTCGCGCCGGGCTTCGCGCGAGCCAACACCGACGTTGTGGATCACTGCGTCGTAGCGGCCAAGCGCGTTCACTTGATCCGCCACGGCATGCATAGCCGCGATGGCCGACAGATCCCCGACCACCACCGCTTCGGCCTCGGGCAGCGCCCGCCGCGCGTCGGTCGCGCGTGAATCGTTGCGCGCGTGCAGCGTGACCTGGTGTCCGGACGCTGCCAGTTGCTGCGCGGCCAAGAGGCCGAGGCCGTCACTCGAACCGGTGATGAAGACGCGAGACATGTTCGTCCTCCGACTGCATGGTGCACATGGTGGCGCGAAGCGGCGGCCTTGACCCTCTCGTGGCGCGTCGCCACTTCTCACGCATGAGTGACCGTTATCCTCCCGAGCTCGATATGCTGCCGGATGGCAGCTTCCGCCAGCCAGCGCGTCCGCCGATCCTTACCCGCATCTTCGTATGGGCGATGGTGATCGCGGGCATCGCCGTCGGTCTGGCAGTTGCCGCATTCGCCTTGTGGCTGCTGCTGATCCTGGTTCCGGTGGCGTTACTAGCCGGCGCGATCGCCTGGCTCGCTTTCCGTTTTCAGCTCTGGCGCGCACGCAGTGGCGGGATGCAGCAGCGGGATGTCTGGCGTGGATGACAGTGAACGGTGTGATGGCCCGGCTTGTCCGCTGTTCAAACGTCATCGGTGCGCGTGCGGTGGCCGCTCGCGCCTTTACAGTACGCACGACGACAACACGCGGGTGGCCTGAACAAGCCCGATCGAGATGAGGGACGTGTGGTGCTCCGCCGCGCAGCGACTGGGTGTGCGAGCACGACCTCAATACGACTTCGGCAGGCCAAGCGCGCGCTCCGCGACATAACAGAGCACCAATTCCTGACTGACCGGTGCGATGAGCGGCAGGATTGATTCGCGAAAATACCGCTCGACGTGGAATTCCTTCGCGTATCCCATGCCGCCATGCGTGCGCACCGCGCGTGACGCCGCCTTGAAATAAGCCTCGGCGCACAGATACTTCGCTGCGTTCACTTCCGGCCCGCATTCCGCGCCGCCATCGTACAGCGCGGCGCCCTTGTACAGCATCAGCTCCGCTGCCTGCTGCTCGATCCAACACTCAGCAAGAGGATGCTGTATCGACTGATTCTGACCGATCGGCCGGCCGAACACCACGCGGTCCTTGGCGTATTGCACGGCCTTGTTCAACACGTACCGCGACGCGCCGAGAATCCCCGCCGCGACGATGATGCGTTCCGAATTCAGCCCGTGCAGCAAGTACTGAAAGCCACGGCCTTCCTCGCCAATGCGGTCGTCAACGGGGATTTCCAGTCCGTCAATGAACAATGCATTGGAGTCGACAGCGTTGCGACCACATTTCTCGATCTGGCGAACTTCGACCTTCGAGCGGTCGAGGTCAGCATAGAACAACGTCATGCCTGCGCTGCGCTTCGGGCTGTCCTCAAACCGCTGCGTGCGCGTCAGCAGCAGGATTTTGTTCGCGACCTGCGCCGTCGAGGTCCAGACCTTGCGCCCGTGCACCACATAGCGATCGCCCTTGCGCTCCGCGAAGGTGCGGATATGCGTGGTGTCGATGCCTGCATCCGGCTCGGTTACACCGAAGCAGGCACGGTCGGTCCCGGCGATGATCGGCGGCAGGAAGCGGTGCTGTTGCTGGCGGGTGCCGAACTTCACGATCGGCTGGCAGCCGAACATGTTCATGTGCAGCGTGGAGCACGCATTGAAGCCGTTGCGGCCGACCTCCTGCATGATGATTGCCGCCTCGGTCATGCCGAGACCGGCGCCGCCAATCTCTTCCGGAAAGATCGCGCCGAACCATCCCGCCGCTGCGAAGGCACCGGCGAACTCGTGCGGGAACTCGTGGTTCAGATCCTTGCGGTACCAATAATCGTCGCCGAACTCCGCGCAGATCCGCGCAATGCTTTCCCTGATCTGCCGCTGCTCGTCGCTGAGCATGAAATCCATTGCCGCCTCCGTGGCTTTACCGACGATTGTGGGCAGACCCCGACATTGAGGCAATGACGCGGGCGACTATTCCTCTGTCACCACTTCCGGCAGCCAGACGCTGACCGTCGTCCCGACGCCTTCTTCGCTTTCGATCACCAGCTGGCCGCGGTGGCGGTTGACGATGTGCTTGACGATCGCGAGCCCGAGGCCGGTGCCTCCGACCGCGCGCGAGCGGCTGGTATCCACGCGATAAAAGCGCTCGGTAAGCCGCGGCAGGTGCTCGCGCGGAATGCCGGCACCCTGGTCTGCCACGGACAAGACAACGCCGGATCGAGCGGGCCAGCGGCCGCCCGGCAGCGCTCTCTGGACCGTAAGGCGGATCACGCCGTCCGGCCTGCCGTATTTCACCGCATTGTCGAGCAGGTTCTGCAGCACCTGCTCGATCTGCCCCGCGTCGCCGTGCAGGCGCGGCAGTGCCTCGGCGATCTGCACGTCCGGCGCGGCCGGACGTTCCGCCAGCCGAGGCGCATAGCCGGCGACGAAGCGCGACACGAGCCTCGGCAGATCGAGATCCTCGGATGGCGCCTGGTGCTCCATCAGCTCGATGCGCGACAGGCTCAGCAGATCGTCGATCAGGCGGTTCATACGCGCGCCTTGCGCAGCCATGATGGCGAGAAAGCGCTGTTGCGCCCCGGGATCGTCGGCCGCCGGTCCGCGCAGCGTATCGATGAAGCCGATCACCGAGGCGAGCGGCGTGCGCAGCTCGTGGCTGGCATTGGCGACGAAATCGGCGCGCATCCGATCCAGCACGCGTTCCTGTGTGCGGTCGGACAATACCACCACCGCCTGTCCGCCATCGGCCAGTGATGGATCCATCGGGACGACGGCAGCGTTCACGTCGCGTTGCACCGGAACCGGCAGCGTCAGGTCCGCGGTCTGCGACGTGCCGTTGGCAAAAGCGCGCTCGATCGCGCCGTGCAGGCCGGGATGGCGCAGCACCGCGCCGATGTCGGTGCCGAAAGCGACCCGGGCCGCGGCATTCGCGCGCAAGAGCGAACGGTCAGCAGCCAGGACGATCAGCGGATCGGGCAGGCGTTCGACAATCGCCGCGTCCGCGCGTTGCAGGCGGTCCACCAGAGCGCCGCTGGTGGCGACACGCCGTGCCAGGCTTTCAACCGCGCGGGTCGGTTCCTCCAGCAGCGCGAGTGCCGGATGGCCTGGTGCCGGCGCGGGCACGTCGGACGCCAGACTGCGCACCGCCTCGGTCAGCACGCCAATGTCATGCATCCAGAGCGATGCGACGCCGAGAGCCACCAACAGTGTCAGCGCGATCGCGACAAGAGCCGGAATTGGCGAGGCCCAGCCCGCGCCGGCCATGACGGCGAGTGCCAGAACGGGCATTGCCGCGAGCGCTGCTGCGAGCGCCAGGGCGCGCATCAAGGGGGATCAGCCCAATGCGGGGCTGGGGTCCCCCCCTCCCCTTGCGGGAGGAGGTGGCGAGGTGGGCTGCCGCCGGTGCTCTGTCGGGCGGTCGGGGCCCCCTCTCCCGGAAGGGGGCGGCGAGAAAACGATTGCGCATCCCGACATGGCGTCACTCCACCGGCACATACCGTGCGCGAATGCCCCGTTCGATTGCAGCAGCGATCAGTGGATCGAGATGAAGTTCCTGGCGCACGAATTCCAGCATGTCGAGTGATGCCGAGCGGACGCTGCAGCCGCCCGCAACGACTTCGCAGGCCAGGGCATACGCGGTCTCATGCAGACGGGTGCTAAGCGCGCTGCGCAACAGCCGGCCGGCGTGCTCTAAGCCGTCGTCCTCTCGGAGCAACGCCACTGCAGCATCGGTCACCTGGCGAAACTGGTCGGCGTTGAACGCGTGGAAAGCGGGCAGGGTCTGCACCAGGCCGGACATGATGCCGATCTCGCGGTCGGTGATTCCGCCGTCGGCAGCGGAGACCAGCACCATGGTCAGAACCAGTGCCTCGGGCGCGTCGAGGACGTCGCGGGAGCGCATGTTCGCCTCTCGTGCAATGAGGCGGGAACCTGAGCGAAGCGGCGGGCGAGATCAAGCGGCCGGCGGCGTTACCCAGGCCGAGTTCAGGAACTCTCGTGTCTGTTTCACCACTTCCGCCAATCCGAGGCGGCGAACCACGACGCCGGCGGGGAAAGCAGACAGAAGCCGGCTTGGGGTCTGCCGGTCGAGCAGGACAAAGACACCGCGGTCGGTGGCGCGGCGGATCAGCCGGCCGAATGCCTGACGCAGACGCAGTCGGGCGATGCGATCGTCGTAGCCCTTCGGGTTGCCTTCGCTGAGGTGGATGCGGCGTTCGCGGTGCAGGATGTCCGGTCGGGGCCAGGGGACGCGCTCGAACACCACCAGGCGCAGCGCGCGGCCGGGTACATCGACGCCGTCACGCATCGCGTCGGTGCCGAGCAGACAGGATTCCTCCTCGGTGCGGAAGATATCGACCAGCGTCGGGTTGCTCATCGCATCCACGTGTTGCGCGTAGAGCGGGATGCCCGCCGCTTCCAGCGCCGGCGCGATGCGTTCATGCACGAGTTGCAGGCGCCGTATGGCGGTGAAAAGCCCGAGCGCACCGCCCTGAGAGGCCAGGAACAGGGCACGGTACGCCGCTGCGAGCTGGTCGATGTTTCCCGCCGCGAGGTCATGGACGACAAAGGCGCGGGTCTGGGCAGCGTAATCGAACGGCGAGGCGACCGCGGCGCGGATCGCCGGCGACGGCAAATGGGGCGCCCCGACGCGGGCTTCCGCTGCCTGCCACGCCACCTCCGGATCACGGCCGCTCGCGTCGCGCAACGTGGCGGACGTCACCAGCAGCCCGTGCGCCGGCGCGGCGAGCGTCGCGGCGAAGGGCACCGTCGGATCGAGCCAGTGACGATGCAGGCCGACATCGTCGCCGCGCATGTGCCTGTCGAGCCGAAATAACAGGACGTAGCCGGGCAGCGTGCCGAGCGTCGGCGCGGGCTGTGTAAGGTGACGCAGCATCGCCTGCCAGGCGGACAGCGGATTAAGCGCGCGGCGGTGCAAAGAGCGCCCCATCGCCTCAATCCGGTTGCGCGTGGCTGCGTCCATGTCCTCGGCTTCCGTTTCGAGGCGGGTCAGCAGGCGCTCGCGCAGAGCGGCGAGTGGCTCGGCGATGCGCAGCAGCGCACGGCCGAGCAACATGGCAGCGTTCGCAAGATCCTCCGGAACCGGAAAGACATCGCATTCGGCACCCCAGATGGACGGTTGGGCATCGTCGTTCCTGGTGCGCGCGATGATCTGGCGGTGCACCAGCCGGAGAAAGGCCTCGGTCGGATTGGGGTGGACCGCCTCGAGCCTGGCGAGTTCGGGGCCGTCCGAGTGCAGCCTGCTCCCCCAGTTGCTGTCCGGCAGTGCGCGGGCCGCCTGCAGTGCGGCTTGCAGCGGCGTTTCCAGTTCCGGGCGCTCGGCGACCAGTTCCTCGAGGCGACGGGAGAGGCCACGGGCCCGCGCACGGCCACCCTCGGCACCCAACAGCCAGCGGCGCAGTTCGGCGGTCTCCACGCCGGAAAGTGTCGCAGAGAATGCAGCGTCCGCGGCATCGAAGACGTGGTGGCCTTCATCGAACACGTAGCGGGTGGGGACGCTGTTGTCGTCCAGGCCTCCCCAAGCCGCCTGGGTCATCACCAGCGCATGGTTGGCAACCACCAGCTCCGCGGCGCGGGCGCGGCGGATCGTGTGTTCCACGAAACAGCGGCGCCAGTGGGCGCAGGCGGCGTGGATACACTCGCCGCGGCGGTCAGCGAGGTTGGCGACCGTCGCGCCGCCGAACAGCTCGGCGAACCAGCCGGGCAGGTCGCCGCCCCCGATGTCGCCGTCGTCCGTTGCCAGCGCCCAGCGTGCGATCAGCCCGAGCGGGATCGTTTGCTGCTGCACGAGGCCGGTGGTGGCGGCGCGGACGGCCTCCTCAAGGTTGAGCAGGCAGAGATAGTTTTCGCGCCCCTTGCGTACGACGACACGGCGGCGGCGCTCCTGCGGATCGGGGAAGAGACGAGAGACTTCGCCATCGATCTGGCGCTGCAGATGGCGCGTGAACGTGCTGACCCAGACGGTGCCATGGTTCTTCTGCGCCCACAGGGTGGCGGGTGCGAGGTAGCCGAGCGTCTTGCCGGTGCCCGTTCCGGCCTCCGCCAGGACCACGCGCGGGTCGCCACGTGTCTCGCGCGGCGCGAAGGCGGTGGCCGCAGCGCCCGCGTAGTCCGCCTGGCCGGGCCTGTGTTCTGCCGCCGGGCCGAGCATCGCGGCGAGGCGGGCGCGGGCCTCGGCTTCGGTCACCGGCAGGGTCGACGGCGGCGGTAGCGGCGCGGCATCCTCCCATTCTGGCAGTTTGCGCCACACCCTGAGCGCGTCGATGGCGGGCCGCGCGTCAGGACGCCCGAGGGCGGCGGTGACGAACGGCGCCCAGGCCCAACCGACCGATCCCATGCGTGCGGCAAGGGGCGCGGCGTCCTTGTTGATGGCCAGGCCGCGGCCCTGCGCGAGGCGGCTCAACAGCGTGGTGGCAATGTCGGGGAGGGAGGCGACCTCGGCCTCCAGCCCCGTCAGCGGCAGATCGTAATCAACGGCAACCGCAAGGCCTCGCGGGGTGGGAGCGGCGGTGCGAGCAGGCAGAACGAAGGCGAAAAGTTCCAGGAGGTCGTACGCCGGGCCGGGACGGAGGTCGAGACGGCGGAACGTGGCGGGAGCGTGGACGACGAGCGGAGGCGGGAAGTCGTCGAGGCGACGGGCGGCTTCGGCGGCGGGCAGCAACAGGATCTCGCCGTCCGGGGTGAGGATCGCGGCGCGGCCATGTCCGGCGACGACCGCGGGAGCGTCGGGGAGGGCGATGCGCGCGGTCACGTGTCCGAGGGTTGCGGTGGTAGGCGTGGGCGACACTGGGTTTCAGTTCCGGTTCCGGCGGCAGATGGCTCCGAGACACGGGGGCCGGTGCGACGGCCGATCTCTCCGCGAAGGTTTCCATCTCTCATGTCGCCGGGATATTCGGCGCGTGGCTTGCCCGCGGCAACTGCCGGATGGAGCGCCGCCCTGCATGACGTCCGAGCCTCAGCACGCACATAGCACTGAAGGGCCGACGCGAGAGTGCGATACCAGAAGAATGCCGGACCGTTCTCAGGCTGAAGCTCTGCCTCGTCTCCTGGATAAGGAGTTGGTTCTCGCACTCGTCAGGCCGGTCGGTTCGCCGCACAAGGCCTTGCCATGGGAGATCGAGGGCACGCATGAGGCGGCGATTCTTACGCTGTAAGTGATGTTTGATGCTGCTCGCGGCGAAGCCGGAAGCGGCTGCGATTCAGCGCTCCCATGAGTGCGCCATGTTGATGTCGGTGAAGGCGGGTGGATTGTCACCGTCACGGTGATCATCGCGATGCTTGCGGCGACGCGACGCGGAGGCCGACAACTCGAACAAGCATTTTCAGCGCGGTGACAAACAAATCGACCCGCGCGTGCGGCGCGTCAAACGACAACAGCGACGCGGACACCAGGCCGAAGCCGAAGCCCGTGAATGCGCAGACCAGCGACGCGCGAAAAGCCTCAGGAGCGACCAGCAAGAGAGCGCCGCATAGCTCCCGATCGGCGGTTTGGGTCCGACCGTCACCTGGCGGACCGGCAGCAACGTGACAGTGCTACGCGCAGCGAGCGGGCTTTGTGGCCGTCACGCCACAGTCGTTGCGGGTCGGTCACAGATTGACAGAGAGTTTCGTACCAGCATAGTGCCCAGTATGACCCGCGGGAACGCGACCAGCGGCGCGATAAAACGCCGCACGTCCACCCGTCCGGTGGACATTTATAAAACAATGTCGGTCGTTTCGACCGGGTTGTCGCGGCATTGTTGCGCGCTCATTTGTTGGTACGCGTCAAGAGCAGGCAGATCGTGCCAGCCGCGCTGCGCCTGGATTCGCAAGTATTCGTCGCTCGCTGGCCTGACCGCCTGTTCCCTGCTGATCCTCCACGCCGGAACCGCGTGCGCCCAGCCCCGCCACAGGTCAGTCATTCAGACCGGAACGGCGTCCTATTACGGCAAGGCGCATCAGGGGCGGCGAACCGCCAGCGGGCAACGCTTCGATGATACGCTCTTGACCGCGGCACATCCCTGGCTGCCCCTAGGCACCAAGGTGCGCGTCACGCTACTCGGCACGGGTCGCTCGGTGGTGGTCAAGATCAACGACCGGATGCCTGCGAGGCGGCGGATTGTCGATCTGTCGCTCGCCGCGGCACGGGAGTTGGGGATCCTGCATCGGGGTGTAGCGCGGGTTGAGCTGACGTCACGGTAAGACGGCACCGATCTCCCCATAAAGCGGGAGAGCGTCGG
>JASHQG010000111.1 GCA_030037665.1 Acetobacteraceae bacterium | reverse complement strand
CGATCAAGCGCAGGCCGCTCGCATCGCGCATCGTGGAGTGGCGACCGTCAGCAGCAACGATCACGGCGGCACGGATCTCAAGCGGTCCGTCGGGCGATTGCACCGAGACGCCAACGACCTGATCACCGTCGCGCAGCAAACCGGTGCCCTCGGTGCGCATGAGCAGGTGGAAGTTGCTATAGCGCCTCGCTTCGCCTGACAGAAAATCGAGGAAGTCCCATTGAGGCATCAGGGCGACGAACTTGCAGCGCGTCGGCAGATGGGTGAAATCGACCACTTGCAACACCTCTCCGCCGATATCGGCGCTCAGCGTTCGCAGCTCCTGATGCGGGCGGGCGAGGAACCGATCCAGGAGCGCGAGTTCATGCATGAGCTGCAGGGTCGAGGGATGTACCGTATCGCCACGAAAATCCCGCAGGAAATCGGCATGCTTCTCCAGCACCGTCACATCGATGCCCGCGCGGGCCAGCAACAGGCTGAGCATCATGCCCGCCGGTCCGCCACCGACCACGCAGCATTGTGTTGTCAGCTGAGTCATGGACAGAGCTTCCGGCTCATGGCCGGCCTCGTGCGGCGGGCCGCGGTGCTGCTGCAAGCCCGCCAAGACGGGGCTCGGTGGCTGGAACAAGCCCAGCGATGCCGCCTGATGCCCGCGCCACCGGCGTCCTCAGTCACTCTGCCGCGAGCTGTCCCGGCGTGTACGCGGGAACCGCAGCGCGGAGCGATACGTCCATCGGTTGCGGCCACCAGCGATGCTCCCACTCGGAGAAAAGCGATTTGAGCTTCGGCGTGACGTGCTGCGCGAACATCCGGGTGTTGTAGCGCGTCAGCTCCTTACTCATGTTGCCGAACTGCAGCAACATCATCAGGTTCCCGACATTCAGGTTGGTCGCGACCTCATGCAGCTGTTCCGCAACCTCGTCCGGCGAGCCGACGATGACGTAGCCATTCTCCACAATGGCATCCATCTCACGCGCCAATGTGTTGAACTTGTCGGCGTATTCCGAGGCTTTGGCAACCTGGCTCTGCAGGCCCTTACGCTGCGTCACCTCCGTCGCATAGCCAGGCGGCGCAGCGAAGCGTGCGTCGATATGCAGGCAGTTGCCGTAGAAATACTCGGCGGACTGGGCGTACAGGTCCATCGCATGCTGGCGGGATTCGCCGACGCCGACGAACTGCAGGAAGCCGGCACGATACGGATTGCGGTCCTTGCCGAGTGAATCCATCTCGTTCCAGAACCCGTCCATCGTCGCTTTGCCGATCTTGTAGCCGTAGTACGAGAGATAGCAGTACACGTAGTCCATTTCCGCGCACCAGCGCCACGTTTCGACAGAGCCTCCGCCGGGCACCCAGATCGGCGGATGCGGGTTCTGTACCGGACGCGGCCAGATATTGACGTAGCGTTGTTGGTTGTAGCGGCCATTGAACGCGAACGTGTCTTTATCGGTCCAGGCACGCAGGATCAGGTCGTGCGCTTCATGATAACGCTCGCGCAGCGTCGAGGGATTCTGGCCGTAGGCGTAGCACGTGTCCATCGGTGAGCCGACCGGGAATCCCGCGATCAGCCGGCCGCCAGAGATGCAGTCGATCATGGCAAATTCTTCCGCCACACGGGTCGGCGGATTGTACAGTGCCAGCGAATTGCCCATGACGCAGATCGCGGTGTCGGCGGTACGGCGCGCCAGCGACGACGCGATCAGGTTGGGCGACGGCATCAGGCCGTACCCGTTCGAGTGGTGTTCGTTCACGCAGATGGCATCGAAGCCGCATTCGGCCGCATATTCGAGCTCGTCCATGAAATCGTTGTACATGTGGTGCGCGCGCCGAGGATCGAATAGCGAGGAATGGATATCGACCCAGACCGATGGATGCTTGTCACGGAAGCCCGCCGGAAGCTCGGTGTAGGGCATCAGATGAAACCACATCAGACGCATTGTTGGTTCTCCTCTCCCTTCCCTGCGAGGTAACGCGGGATGGCGCGCGCGTCCTCGACCGAGTCAAGATTGGCTACGCAATTGCGGAATTCGTCAAGCGCAGCGGGCGGTATGGTCAGTGCTGAGAATTCCGCGCAGCGGCGGAATTTTTCGCCGACCTCATCGAACGTCATCGGATTGCGCGGATGGCCCTTCACATAGAGCTCACATCCGCGCCAGATCATGCCGTCCGTACTGTGGATCTCGACATCGACCGGGGGATAGCCTTCGCGCTTGCCCAGCTCATTCTTTGCGTCGGTCACCGCGAGCATGACCCTGCGCGAGAGAGCCAGGATCGCCGGATCGGCCAGCGCGTTCTCGGTCAACGTGTCCGGCAGTACGGTACCCTTCATCAGCGCCAGCGCGATGGTGAACGGAATGCTGAACTGCGCCTCGTTGATGGTGCGCGGCGCGTATTTGGGCTCGCCATGCTCATTCAGACCGGCGAGCGTCATCATGTAGTCGCTGGTGCGAACGACAATTCGCTCGATCGAAGCCGGATCGATGTGGTGTGCTCTGACGAGCGCAAGTGACGTGTAGATCGGGTGATGCGTCGCCTTGCACGCGGCATAGGGCTTGATGCTGACCGAGCCGCTTTCGAATTCTGAGCCCAGCCCAGAAAGCAGCGCGTCGTCGTGATATTCGCCCCGGAAATAGAGCGGATAGAGACCGGCGCCACCCAAGAGCGGCGAACGAGCGCCCCGATGGCCGCGTCGCGCCAGTTCCACTGCCACAACACCGGCACGCGCGCCCGTGCCTGCATTCAGCCACACGTCCCAGGTGCCGTCGCTGGTGGACAGCACGTTGCCCGAGCAATGCGCATAGGCAGCGCCCATCGCATTCAACAATCTGTCGCGATCAAGACGGTGTAGCCGGCCGACCGTCGCGGCGACCCCGAACGGCGACACTGTCGGACCTTCCCAGCCCGTGCGCCCTGCGTTGCCGGCAGCGAGCCGCAGCCTCACCAGGATGTCGCCACCGACGGCAATCGCGGCGATGAGTTCACGGCCACTGACGGGGGACGACAGGCGTTCCAGCGCCGCCAGTGCCGCTGGCACGATCATGACGTTGACATGGCCGCCGTGGCCTTGCCCGGCCCGCGAGGATCCTTCGTGCACGTCATCGAGCTCCCGGCAGCGGGCCATGATCGCATTCGCGAACGCGGCTTCGGCCGCCGGTACCTTGTCTCCCCATACCCAAAGCGTACTCTCTGGCGCGCCACCATGTGCACGCGTCATGTCACCAACAATGCGGCCGCAGGCGGCCGTGCTACCGGCGAGGCCGGCCCCGGCGGTGTCGAGGATCGCTTGTTTGACGGCCGCGACGACCGGCGGCGGCAGGTCCTCGTAGCGAGCACCCAGCGCGTGATCGACCAGCGCGACGATCGGGTCCACGGCGGTCATGGCGCGTTGCGCTCGATCGCAGCGCGATGTGCCTGTTCCCTTGTCATGCAAGGCGCGCAGTCACGGATCGGGGTGCACACCCGGGCTCTGACAAACACTCTATGCCGCCTTGAGAGACGCTGTGCCGGAAAGCACCGCTCGGTTGGATACCTGATCCATGCTCACGAGGCCGAAGCGACCGGTGTTCCCATCGCCGCTCACCTCGGCCTCCGCCTGCAGGCGCAGGCCAGGCACCAGGTTCCGCAGAAAGGTCACAGAGTACCTCGCTCCGGATAGCCAGCTCTCGCCATAGAGTCGCGTGAACAGGCAATTCATCAGGCCAATCGAATAACGTCCCGGAGCGATGATGTCCGCAAGCCCGGCGGCCTGGGCGATGTCCTTGCGGTTATGCAAGCTGGGATGCGGGCCGTAGACGGATTCCTCGGCGTCGAAGAACGCCAGAATGTCTTGGCGCCGTAGCGTCTTCACCCCGAATGAAAGCCGCACCGCCGGTTCGTCGCTGACGGACGGCGCGACCTGCGGTCTGGCCCCGTCGCCCGACTTGCGTCGCGCCTCGACCACCTCGCGGAAGTTCAGCAACATGCTGTTGTCGACATTGCAGACGAGGTTGCCGGCGTCATCGTGCGTTTCCAGAGTGAACACCACATAGCGTCCACCACGGCGTTCGTACTTGCCGGACAACCGACAGCTCACATGGATGCGCGAACCGAGTATCACCGGTTTCAAGAGGGCGATGTCGCATTTCGCATGCACGCTGCCTTCCCAGGAAAACCGCTTTCGCATCACCCAGGAATGCTGGCCGCACAACAGGCTCGGCTCAGCGAAGCCGCTGTCAGGCAGGAGCGCGCTTTCCGGCAGCGAATAGGATGCGAGCCGGCGACGGTTGTAGTCGAGCGGGATGGAGTAAGCGATCGGACCGACGGTTTCGCCGATCGGCGCCGTATCGTAGATCAGCGGCTCCGTCACCACGGCGCTTACTCCACCGCCTGAAGGCCGGGGTGATAGGCTGGCACCGATGCGCGCTCCGCCGGCTGCATCGGCTGCGGCCACCACCGATGGTCCCATCCGGCGAAGTGCCGCTTCAGCGCAGGCATCACCTTTTCCGCAAACAGACTTGTGTTATAGCAGGTCAGTTGCTTGTCCATGTTGCCGAATTGCATGAGCAGCATCAGGTTGCCGACGTTGAGATTATCAGCGAGGTCGATGAACTGCTCGACAACGTCAGTCGGCGAACCGATGACCAGATAGCCCGCATCGACCAGCTCCTTCATGGTGGTCGGCCGCGCCGTGCCGCGCGCTGCGGCGGCGCTCACCTGGCTGGTCATTCCGTGGCGGATCGTCGCTTCCGTTGCATAACCGGGCGGCGTGGCGAAACGTGGATCGAAATGCAGGCAGCGGCCGAAGAAATACTCCGCAGCCGGTGTGTAGAGGTCCATCGCCTGGTCCCTGCTTTCCGCCACGGCAACGGTCTGCGCGAAGCCGGCGCGATACGGATTGCGGTCCTTGCCGAGGCGGTCCATCTCAGACCAGAAGCCATCCATCGTCGCCTTGCCGACCTTGTGGCCGAAATACGAGAGGTAGCAGTAGACATAGTCCATCTGCGCGCACCAGCGCCATGTCTCGATGGACCCGCCGCCCGGAACCCAGACCGGAGGATGCGGCTTCTGCACGGGACGCGGCCATATGTTGATGTAGCGCTGCTGGTTGTAGCGGCCGTTGAACGCGAACGGGTCAGTTTCGTGCCAGGCCCTCATGATCAGATCGTGCGCCTCGTAATAACGCTCGCGCAGCTGGCTGGGGTTCTGGCCATAGGCGAAGCAGTCGTCCATCGGCGTGCCGACCGGGAAGCCGGCGATCAGGCGTCCACCGGAGATGCAGTCGATCATGGCGAATTCTTCAGCGACGCGCGTCGGCGGGTTGTACAGCGCAATCGAATTGCCCATGACGCAGATCGTCGCATCCGTGGTGCGACGCGCGAGCGATGTGGCGATGAGATTCGGCGATGGCATCAGGCCATAGCCGTTGGAGTGATGCTCGTTGACGCAGATCGCGTCGTAGCCGCAGTCAGCGGCGTATTCGAGCTCGTCCATGAAGTCGTTGTACATCAGATGGGCGCGCTTCGGGTCGAACAGGGAGGAGTGGATGTCCACCCAGACCGATGGATGCTTTTCTTTGAAGTCATCCGGAAGCTCCGTATAGGGCATCAGGTGAAACCACATCAGTTTCATGACAGGGCAATCCTTTGCACGGCGCTACCCGGCAGTAGAACACCGATGCAGCGGGAAGGAAACTCCGGCGACGTGGCTGGTTATCATCGAGATGCCGGGCGTGGGCCTGGTGTTTCGCAGGCCGATGATCGCGCCTCAACCCGTGGCCGGGAGAGACCGGGCACGGACGGCCTTTGTGCGCCACGCTGCCCGCGCCGATCCACGACCCCGTCACAACGTCTCGCACCGGGCCGGCCCATGACCGGCCTCGTGCCCTGATCAGTATCTGGTGGCGTGGCGGCGGTTCATCATTACTCCGCCGCTGTCGGCAGCGCCGGCAGGTCGCGCTTCTCACGCAGTAACTCCGCAACGACGAACGCCAGCTCCAGCGCCTGCGTGCCGTTCAGGCGCGGATCGCACTGTGTCTGGTAGCAGCGTTCCAGGTCGGCCTCGGCAATTCGCTGCGCTCCGCCGAGGCACTCGGTCACGTCCTTGCCGGTCATCTCCAGGTGGATGCCGCCGGGAGCGGTTCCTTCCGCTGCATGAATGGCAAAGAACGCACGCACCTCCGCCAGAATGCGATCGAACGAACGGGTCTTCCGGCCGTTCGTTAAAGTCATCGTGTTCCCGTGCATTGGGTCACAACACCATACAACGTTGCGACCTTCGCGCTGCACCGCACGGATTAGCCCCGGCAGCTTGGCGGCCAGCATCTCCGCTCCCATGCGGGCAATGAGCGTGATCCGTCCTGGCTCGTTCGTCGGGTTCAGCGCGTCCAGCAGGCGCAACAGATCTTCCGGCTGCAGGGTCGGGCCGCATTTCATCCCCAAGGGATTGGCCACCCCACGCAGGAACTCGACGTGCGCGTGGTCGACCTGGCGCGTACGATCACCGACCCACAGCAGGTGCGCAGAACATGCGTACCAGTCGCCGGTCAGGCTGTCCTGGCGGGTCAGTGCCTCTTCGTACGGCAGCAAGAGCGCATCGTGGGCGGTATAAACAGTGGCCGCGCGCAATTGCGGCGCACGCGCCGGATCAACGCCGCAGGCAGCCATAAACGCAAGCGACTCCTCGATCCGGTACGCGAGCGCCCGGTATTGCTCGCCCTGCGGGGACGCCGCGACGAACGCCTGGTTCCACTGGTGCACACGATGCAGATCGGCAAAGCCGCCCTGCGTGAACGCGCGCAGCAGGTTCAGTGTGATCGCCGCCTGGCTGTAAGCCCGCAGCATCCGCAACGGGTCGGGTGTCCGGTCCGCCTCGGTAAACGCGATCTGGTTGATGATGTCGCCGAAATACGAAGGTAGCGTCGTGCCGTCACGCGTCTCGGTCAGGGCCGAGCGCGGTTTGGCAAACTGACCGGCGAGCCGCGCCACCTTCACCACCGGCGCGCGGGCCGCGTAGCTCAGCACCACCGCCATCTGCAGCAGCACTTTCAGCGTGTCACGCACGGCATTGGCGTGGAACTCGGCGAAGGTCTCGGCGCAGTCACCGCCGAGCAGCATGAAGGCCTCACCGGCAGCAACGCGGGCGAGGTCGGCTCTCAGCGCGCGCGCCTCACCGGCGAAGATGAGCGGCGGCAACGCACCGAGTTCGGTTTCGGCTGCGAGCGCCGCAGCGGCATGCGGGTAGGTCGGCGCCTGGCGGATGGGGAATGACCGCCAGGATTGCGGGGACCAGGACATGGCGCGCTATCGCTGACGGGGAACGCTTGGTTGCGTGCCTGGCGCCGGTGGTTTTGGCGGCGGCGCCGGGGGACGCGGGATAGACGGGCCGGTGATGACGTCGAAGTCGACGCTCGGTGCAGGCATGTCAAACCTCCTCTCGAGTTAGGAGGCCGCTTCGCCTGGGCGCACTGTCGGGTGATAAAAACACGAAAGCCGCCTCGGCGGGGCGGCTTCGGGAACTTGCTCAGCTGTGCACGAACCTAGGCCGCCGGAGTGTACCAGCGGTACCAAAATCGCGCTGCGGGGCGGGTCAGGCACATGGCAGGGTGAATAGCGCACCGCGTCGGGGGAGGCAAGCTACGAAATTCGGCGGCCGGACACCCGCTCAGCAACGCGGGGCAGTCCCGTCGAACGATCTCCGTCTGATCAGGGTCGCGACGGCGCCCGTGCAGGTCGGCCCGTCGATCCTCTGCCGTGGCGTTCGTGCGCGCAATCGCGCCGCGACCTCGGCAAATGATTCTATCCCGGCATGCCGAGGCTCCTCGACAAATGCGCGATGCTCCACGTCGGCCGCGCAGCGCGCCGCTTGAGCGGCCGGATGCGACGGTCATCCGGTCGGCTG
>JASHQG010000110.1 GCA_030037665.1 Acetobacteraceae bacterium | reverse complement strand
ATTACTGGATTGATCCCGCACGCAAGGTGACCGGTGTGTTCGCGACGCAGCTTTTGCCGTTCTTCGACGCGCAGGCGGTGGCAGCATTCCAGGACTTTGAGTCAGCCGTCTACGCGGCGTTATGAGTCGACTGGCGACGATAGCCGGGGCCATCGTGCTGCACGAACTGGTGCAGCGACATGCGCAATGGCGCCGGGAGGAGGCAGTTGGTTCACGGCGCTGACGGCTCCCATGTGAATCGTTACGCCGGAATGGGGTCGCGCGGCGCCGGGACGGGGACCCGCCGGGAGCCCTGGCTGAAAGTGTAGCCGCCTGCATCTCTGGGTTGACGATGAGGGCACGCATGAGAACGTTGTCCAGGCAGCTGCTACACGCCGCTTGACGATGTGACAGTCAATGGCGCGCTGGTTGGGACCCGCAAAGAAGACGGTCGGCACGCCGAGCAGTGCGCCGGCGCGCAACGAGAGTACCGGAAAGTCATTCGACAGACTCAAAGTTCCCCCGCACTGGGGGGACGTGACCTCGGAGAGATCTGCCGCAGCGCTCATCATCACTGGCGCCAGGTCACCAGGCAGGAAGAAGCCACCACTCCGGTAAGACACAATCCAGCCATCGTAGAGCACACGACCGCCCGCCCCTGATCCTCGACCACCCAGCAGGGCCAAGCGTCCCGGTTCCTGCTGGCGGGTCAGTCACAGGTGTTCCTGGCGAGCCGCATCAGGGCGCGATGCGCCGACAAGGGCGAGCGTATAGTGCTGACAATAGACGAGCAGAGCGGCGCGCACGCGATCGACATCATCGCGCAATATGAGTTTGCCCGACGTAAGCTGGAGGAACGCCGCGGCCGCCTTCCCGCCATCGGCGATATCTTCGAGATCCTCGTAAGTGACATCCGGACAAAGGGTCGGCGCAACCGACTGGATCGAATTGGTGAACCCGAGCGCAGGAAAGTAGGTGGCGCCGCGCACGACGGGCAAGAGATCCGCGAGGCGGGTGATGATGGCTTGCCGTGCGGCCAGCGGAAAATCCGGTCGACTGACGTCAGATTGCCGCCTGAACGTCCACATTCATCCAGCCGTGCGCGTCGAAGCGCGCACTCTCGCCGGCGCGCAGCAGCACCGTGGTGGTGTCGGACGCTACGATAGCGGGTCCGTTAAGTGCCTGATCCGCAGCCAGTGCGGCAAAGTCGAACACCGGCACCTCGACCCAGCCGTCCAGCCAGATTCGTCGGTGCGAGGTCGGCTCCGTCGCCATCCGCGCCGCAGCGCCGCGGCTTGGCACCGACGGCAGCCGCCCAATTACCGACAGCCGTGCGTTTACCAGCACCACGTCCTGGTCGCGCAACGAATAGGTGTAGAGCGCCTCATGTGCTCGGTGGAACGCGGCCTCGATGCGGTCCGCGAGATCCGCCGCTTGCCAATCCAGTCCGTCCATGTCGACCGCTATTTCAAACACTTGCTCGCCATAGCGCATATCGGCCGAGCGCCGTGTCGCCACCTCGCCGTCGAACCAGGACAGCCGCCCCCTCCCCTCGCGTTCCATGTCGGCGAATGCCGCGCGTAATGCGTCCGTGTCGATGCCGCGCCTCTGCGAGAGGCTACGCATCAACTCGATGCGGAGGTCGGTGTTGAGCATGCCCCACGCCGAAAGCACTGACGCCGCGACCGGCACGACCACGCGGCCGATGCCGAGCTCGGCGGCCACCGCCGTCACGTGCAGACCGGCCGCGCCGCCGAACGCCAGCAGCGTATAGCCGCGCGGATCGACGCCGCGGCGCACCGTCACGACGCGCACACCGTCGGCCACTCTGGTATTGACCAGGCGGTGGATGCCGAAGGCCGCCTCCTCCACCGACAACCCGAGGCTCTCCGCAACGCGGTGCACCGCCTCAGTCGCTGCCGCTGGGTCCAGCCGCCGCTCGCCGCCGAGGAAATTGCCCGGATCGAGATAGCCCAGCACCAGGTTGGCATCCGTGACCGTCGCGGCGGTGCCGCCCTGGCCGTAGCAGGCAGGGCCCGGGTCCGCGCCGGCGCTCTCAGGGCCGACCGCCAGCATGCCTGCGCGATCGATCCGCCCGATCGAGCCACCACCCGCGCCCAATGTCACAATGTCCAGCGCCGGCAGCGCGATGCGCGCGTTCGCCACTGTCTTGCCCGCTGAGAGTGTCGGCGCACCATCGCGCACCAGCGCGATGTCGGTCGAGGTCCCACCCATGTCGAACGCGATCAGATCGCGCGCCGCGCCCTGCCGCGCCAATGCCACCGCGGCCGCGACACCGCCCGCCGGCCCGGACAGAGCAGTACCGGCGGCGACCCGTACCGCCTCCTGCACCGAGGCCACGCCGCCATGCGAGAGAATGACAAGCAGCTCGCCGCGGAAACCAGCATCGGCGAGGCGGGATTGCAGTTGGCCCAGGTAGTTCTCGATCACAGGCCCAACCGCGGCGTTGGCGACCGCAGTGGAGAAGCGCTCAAACTCCTTGATCTGCGGGAGGACGTCAGAGGATGCAGTCACGTATGCCTGCTGCAGCCGCGCTCTCGTTGCAGTGCTGGCCGCTTGTTCGTGTGCCGGGTTGCGCCAGGAATGCAGGAAGCAAACGGCAACCGCCTGCACACCTTCCGCCGCGAGCTGCGCCACGGCGCGGTCGAGCGACGCCTGATCCAGTTCGGTTTCCACCGTGCCGTCGGCGCATATACGCTCGCGCACCGGCAGGCGGAGGTGGCGCGGCACGATTGGCTCTGGCGGGGCCATGCGCAGGTTATAGCGATCCGGCTTGAGGCCCTCGCGCATTTCGATGATGTCGCGGTGGCCTTCGGTGGTGAGCATACCGACGCGCGCGGCCTTGCCTTCAAGCAGCGCGTTGGTGGCGACGGTAGTGCCGTGGACAATGCGGCCGGTCGCTGCGAGCAACTCGTCCTGCGTCACGTTGAGGGTGGCGGCGACACGCGCCAGGCCGTCCAGCACACCGTCTGACTGGTTGTGCGGTGTCGAGGCCGCCTTCGCGGTGATGGTGCGGCCGTCTGGCGTTGCCACCACGATGTCGGTGAAGGTACCGCCGACGTCGATGCCGATCGTGTAGGTCATTGCGGAAGGGTGGCGTGGCGGAGACAGCAGGGCAAGGCGGCGGCGCGCGCTGGCAGTAACCGGAACCCCCGCTTATTCTGCTCGCTCGTTACCCGAGGGAGACCGCGACCACCGATGGACGCCGTGCCGCCTGCCCGTGCCCAGGGCGATGATCGCCTTAGTGCCGGCAGACTCATTGGCCGCCTGTCGCCCACGGCGCGACGCCTCATCATCTGCCGCGCTGCACGGAGCATCGGCCAGGGGGCGCTCAGCGCGGATTTCGCATTCTATCTCGCGGCATTGCACTGGACGACGGTGCAAATGGGCGGCGTCTACATGGGCGGCCTGCTGCTCGGCGCATGCATCACCTTGTTTTCCGGCCCGCTCAGCGACACGTTTGGCCGCAAGCCGTTCCTGATCGGCTACGGCGTCGCACAGGTGGCCGCGGCGTTGGTGGCGTTGCTCACCGCACGGCCGCTGTGGCTGATCGCGGTATCCGTGATCGGCGCGTACGGACGCGGCGCAAATGGCGCGGCAGGTCCGTTCGGACCGGTGGAGCAAGCCTGGTTGTCCGATGGCCTACCCGAGGCAGATTTCGGAATAGTCTACAGTCTGAACTCAGCCGTCGGCTTCGGCGGCATGGCGCTCGGTTCGGTAATCGCCGCGCTGCCGCGATTATGGCAGCACAGCCTGCCTGGCGCGTTACGCTACCGCCCGCTGTTCCTCATCGTGCTACTAGGCGCGCTGCTCACACTTGTGCTGCTGATGCAAATGACCGACGTGCGCACACCGCGCGTGAGTCATGAACGGGCACCGAGTGCAACGCAGCGGCGGGAACGCGTCATGCTGTTGCGGCTGATCGGCATCAACATGCTGAACGGCCTGGCGATCGGAATCATCGGTCCGTTCATGGCCTTCTGGTTCCACCTGCGGTTCGGCAAGGGACCGGGCGCCATCGGGCCCGTGCTGGCGCTCGGGTTCATCGCCGCTGGCGTGGCTTCGCTGTGGACCGGTTGGCTAACGCGCCGCTTGGGTGCGGCGCTGTCGGTCGTAGCGATGCGGCTGGTCGGACTGGCGCTGCTGGTGACAATGCCGTTTGCGCCGAGCTATGAACTTGCGGCTGCGTGTTATGTCATGCGTGCAGCATTCAACCAGGGAACATCGGGCGCACGGCAGGCCGTAGGGTTGCGGCTCGTGCGTTCTGGACGGCGTGGGCTGGCGGCAAGTCTGAATGCGTCGTCGATGCAAGTGCCGCGGTCATTAGGGCCGGTGCTCGGCGGACTGCTGTTGGAGACGAACTGGCTCGCACTGCCCCTGCTTTTAGCGGCGTCGCTGCAAGCCGTGTATCTCGCGCTGTACGCGGCGGCGTTCCGGCAGATCGAGTGAAAAGCCGACTTTGCACCAGCCCTGTTTGATGATTGTTGCCAGCCGGAGAAACAGCGATAGACTTTCAAACCACACTGGCGAGGAGGTTTAAGGTGTTAGCGGACCGATACGATCTTCCCTTGTCCACCACCTCGTCTGCTGCACGGGACGCCTACGTGCGAGGCTGCGATCTGGCGCTGACTTTGTATCCGGGCGCGGTGGAGGCTTTCGATCGCGCCATTGCCTTTGACCCCAGCTTTGCCATGGCGCATGCAGCGAAGGCCCAGGTGCTGATGCGACAGGGGAATGTCGCGGCCGGGCGAGAGGCCTTGGCAACGGCGAAGGATCTGGGCATTGGTCTGCCCGAGCGCGAGGCAGGTCATATCGCGTTCTTTGACCAGGTGTTTTCGGGCCGGACCGATGCGGCGGTCGCGGCGTTGCACGATCACCTGACGGCCTGGCCGCGCGATGCACTGGTTGTTGCCGTTGGGGGGAATCCCAACGGAGTCATCGGCGGCTCCGGCCGACACGGGCAAAAGCACCAGATCTCGGTTCTGATGGACGGTCTCGCGCCGCATTACGGCGACGATCCATGGTTCCTCGCCTATCATGCCATGGCGCTGTCTGAGGATGGGCAACTCGCCGCCGCCCGGCAGAAGATCGAAAAGTCCGTGACAACGAATCCGACCAACGCGCACGGCGCGCACGGATTCGCGCATGTCTGCTACGAAAGTGGCGAGCCGGATACCGCGCATGCTTACCTGTCTTCCTGGCTCGCTACATATCCGCACGACGGTTTCTTCCATGGCCATCTGAGCTGGCATCTTTCGCTCGTCGAACTGCAGGCCGGCAATTGGGCCGAGGCGTTACGGCTGTATCGGGACGCCATCACCATCGGCCGGCACAGCGGTGGGCCGCAACAGCAGATGTCGGATGCCACTGCGTTTTTGTGGCGTTCCGAACTCGCCGGTTACCCGCGCGACCTGACCGCCTGGCGTGCCATGTACGACTACGCGAAGACCGCGCTGCCGCGGCCCGGCAGCGGACTGGCGGATCTGCACGTGCTTCTGGCGCAGGCGGTCGTGGGTGATGACGCCGGATTAGATGAGCGCGCCGGCCTGATGGAGAAACTGGCGTGCGAAGGACGCTATCCATCCGGTTCTTACCTTCCGGAACTGTCGCGTGCTTTCATGGCGTTCGAACGAGGGGATCTACCCGCGGCGATCGACGCGCTCGCTCGTCTGCACGGCCAAAGCGATCGCATCGGCGGCAGCCGCGCGCAGCACGATCTGATCGAGTTCACGCTGCTGAAGGCATGTATCGATGCGGGTCGGCTGGTGGAGGCTCAGCGCGTGCTTTCCGCACGGCGACCTGGTGCTTCGGGCGTCCCCGTCGCGGGCATCGCATCGCTCCATTGAGCAGGCACGCGGTGCTGGCCGCCGGATCGGCGAGGCGCGCCTGCCCCTTCGCAGGCGCGCCCACCTCGGTTGCGCTGGTAGCCGCGGTTAGGCTCAGGCGAGCACCAGATCCGGATCCAGCACCTTCCCCTTCGTCTCCGGCCCAACCAGCAACGCAAAGATGAAATTCACGGCACCGAAGATCGTGCCGATCAGCATCGAAATGCCGAACCCAACGTTGTAGTGGCTGGCAATGAAGGTCAGGATCAGCGGGATGAAGCCGGCACAGAACGAGCCGATGTGATAAACGAACGCGCCAGCGGTCGCACGCACCTCGGTCGGAAAGCGCTCAGCCAGATAGGCTGGATTCTGGCCGTAGATCGCCTGACCGAAGAAGCCCTGCACCGCAAACCCGACGATGATCAGTGTCAGGTCGTGCGTCAGCAGATAGATCGGCGTCACGATGATCGCAAAGCAGGCCGGTATGATCATCGACCAGCGCCGGCCGATCCTGTCCGCCAGGTGGCCCCAGAAGCCCATCGCCAGGAAGGCGATGCCGTTGGCGAGCGCGACCGGCGTGGCGACCAACGCGGGGCTGAGGCCCAGGTCCTTCTGCAGGTGCGTCGCGAACAACGCGTTGATCGAATAGTAGACAATGAATCCGCTGATCATCCACCAGCATGCGGTCAGCGTGTTGCCGAGCACCTCCGGCTTGAAGATCTTGAGCAGCGGCACGCGAACCTGGCGGTTCTCAACATTCTGAGTCTGGCGGTTCTGTGCCCAGACCTCCGGCTCTTTCACGAAGTAGCGAACAAAAACGATGGCGAACGCCGGCAAGATGCCGAGCCACAGCATGCCGCGCCAGCCGATGACGTTGAACAACAGGCCGTAAACCAGGCTGGCCAGCAGGAAGCCGAGGCTCCAGGAACCTTGCAGGATACCGCTCATGAACCCGCGTGAGCGGGCCGGCCAGGATTCCATGGCGAGTGCTGCGCCGGCTGGCCACTCACCACCCATCCCGAGACCGAGCAGGCCGCGGAAGAAGAACAACACGCCAAAAGTCGGCGCAAACCCGGCGGCGAAGTTGCAGACTGAGTAGAGCAGGATGGATATCATCAGCGGGGTTTTGCGGCCAATGCGGTCGGCGAGCCAGCCGGAGCCAACGGCGCCGACCAGGCGCAGCCACAAGGTTACCGACAACACGAACGCAACGGCGGTCAGCGGGACGCCGAATTCTTTCGAGATTGGCACCATGATCAGCAGGAACATGGTGAAATCGAACGCATCCAGCGTCCAGCCGAGCCAGCCTGCGACCCAGGCCAGCCATTGGTCCTTCGTCGGCTCGCGATACCAAGGCACTGAAGTGACGATGGGCGCGGCGCCCGCGGCGTCGTTCATGAGAATGGAGTCTCCCGTGTTTCGTCGATCGTTGAAGCGGCGGTTAGGCGTGGCCGGTTGGTGTGGCGAGCCACGCGTCCGTCCGGCTTCTTCTGCCGCCAAGTCACGGCGGCACGGCGTGATGCTAGGGAAAAATGACAGGGGGATGCAAGGGATGTCCCGACGTTTGTCAGGTTAGGCCTGCCTCCGCCCCGCGCTTCGCGCGCGAGGACGCGGCGGGCAGCCATCGGGATTGCGGCGAGATGCGAGTAATTTCAATGCGTTCCGCCGCTCAGCGGCGACGCTTTGCGTCTCGGCGGTCCCCTATGGCGGGAGCGGCGCTGTCATCAGGTACCGGTGAACTTCGGCGCCCGTTTCTCATGAAATGCCGCGACGCCTTCGCGGAAATCGTCCGACCCGCGCAGGCGGCTATAGCAATGGCCTTCCATCTCGATGGCGATCGACAGCGTCGCATCCTCGCTGTCGTTGAGCAGCTTCTTGGCGGTCCTTTGTGCCAGAGGGGCGAATTCGACCAGCTCCTTTACAAGCACATCGGTTGCATCTTCCAGCTCGGCGTCGGGCACGAGTTCGGTCACGATCCCCCAATCGAGCGCCTGCTTGGCCGGAATGCGTCGCGAACGCATGACGATGTCCTTGGTCCGGGCAATGCCGACAATCCTTTGCAGCCGCGCCGAGCCGCCCGATCCCGGGATCTGCCCCAACCGCTGCTCCGGCAACGCGTATTGGGCCGTCTCCGATGCGATGCGGAAATCGCAGGCAAGCGAGATCTCGAATCCGACGCCGAAACAGAAGCCGCGGTTTGCCGCAATCACCGGCTTGGCGCAGCGCGCCGGCGCGGCGATGTTCCAGGCGAGGTTGGCTACGGTTTCGGGCGAGGCTTCGAGGAAGCCCTTGATGTAGCCGCCGGAGGAAAAGTTCGCCCCAACCGCGCGCAGCACGATGATGCGCACGCGGTCATCGGCGTCGAGTTCCTCGAAGGCGCGGCGCAACTGATCTCGCTGTGGCATGGTGATGACGTTCAGCGGCGGCCGATCGAGGATGATGTTGCCGCGCTGGTGTTCTGCGTCCACTTCCACGCGGAAGCCATCGGTGTCGGGCATCGGTTTCGGTCCTTTTGTACGCCTGTCAGTTTGGAGCGGCTGAGCAACACCGCCGAGCCTGATGGCCCGGTCGTGCCGACCATGACGCGAAGCGTTACCGTCAGCCATCGTAATCGCCTGCGGCAAGCTTCCGCCGCAGCAGTTTGCCGACCGGAGACTTCGGCAGCGCGTTCACAAATACGAACCGGCGCGGGCGCTTATGACTCGCGAGTCCGGCGCTACGGCAGAACGCATCCAGCTCTTCCACAGAAACCTCCGCACGCCTGCAGACGAACGCCGCGACAATCTGGCCCCAGCGTTCGTCTGGCAGCCCCACCACTGCGACTTCGGACACCGCGGGATGCAGCGACACGGCGCTTTCGACTTCAACCGGAGAGACGTTCTCGCCGCCGCTGATGATCATGTCGTCAATACGGCCGGTGACAAACAAATCACCGTCGGCGTCGAAATAGCCGGTGTCTCCGGTGAGGAACCAGCCGTCTCGCAACGCGCGTGCATCGGCGTCGGGGCGACGCCAATAGCCTTCGAACGCTTCGTCCCCGACAAGCAAAGCGGCGATCTCGCCTTCCTCGCCGGGTGCCGCAAGCAGATGCGGGTCGGAGGAATGCAACGCGATAACCCGGATCATCTGGTTCAGCCCGGCGCGTCCTGCGCTGCCCGGCTTGCGGGGGGCGTCGTCGTTGACAGTGCAGGTGTAGATTTCCGAGCTGCCGTAGTGGTTGACGAGGAGTTCGGGCCGAAAGGCATCGGACAGACGGCGCAACAGCGCCTCGGTCATCGGCGCGCCGGCAAAGCCGAGCTTGCGCACGCTGGACAGGTCCGTCGCGGCGAACGATGGGTGATGGACAAGGTCGTGATACAGCGTCGGCACGAGATAGAGATTGGTGATGTGCTCGTTCTGGATGGCGGCCAGCGCCGCGGCGGCGTTGAACCGAGGCAGGCAGACGAAGGTGCCGCCGATGAGCGACATCGCCAGTAGCGACCGCACGCCCATGGTGTGGTACAGCGGCATGACACCGAGCGTTCGTTCACCGCGGGCATAGAGGTTCTGTGCGACATGTGCGACGGCCGCGGCGCGTTCCGTCCGGTGCCGCCGCGGCACGCCTTTCGGTGGTGACGTGGTACCGGAGGTGTAAAGCATCAGCGACCAATCTTCGGCACCGGCGTGCGGTGTTGCCTCGGGTGCGGCGATTGCGGTTAGTTCCGCAAACGCGGTCTCGGATGCCGCCGTCGCGCCGACGCGAACCCGAGGCAATGCTGCGGCTCGGCCTGAGCCGGCGACTGACGCGGCGGCCACATCCTCATACACCAGCAGTTGCGCGTCAGCGTCGGTCAGGGAGAATTCCAGCTCATACGCACTCACCCGCCAGTTCAGCGGGGTGATGATTGCGCCGAGGAACTGGCAGGCCCAATGCAGCGTCGCCGTCTCCCAACGGTTTTGCAGCACGCTGACCAGATGGTCGCCGTGTTGGATGCCCAGCTCGCGCAGTCCGGCGGCGAGCGAGGAAACGCGCGCGAGCCATTGCGCGTAAGTCAGCCGTACCGACCCGTCCACGACCGCAAGCGCATCCGGATCGCGCGACACGCTGGCGAGAAAGGACGTGCCGAGGTCAAGCATGGTCAGAATACCCCCTCAATCGCGCAGCCGCTGCTGCGCCGCCAGCGCGGCGCGCAGGATCGGGGCGTAGCCCGTGCAGCGGCACAAATGTCCGCCGAGCATCACGCGTAT
>JASHQG010000109.1 GCA_030037665.1 Acetobacteraceae bacterium | reverse complement strand
TGCAGCACTAACGCTCATCGACGGCAAAGCACCCCCGGTCCTCCATATCAAACCGGACTGTGGACAACATCCTTGGGACATATCGTGCGTTTGTGAAGATCTTGAGGAGCAATTTATTGCTCCTGCAACATGCAAGGTACCGGGACTGGAACCACCCACGCCGGGCATGCTCGTGCGTTTGTTTCAGTAAACGGCTTTCGCCGCTTCCGCCTGATGCGCGGCTCTCTCTAATGTCGAGAGCAGTTGGTGCTAGAATATCCGCAGCGCCGTCGGATATGGCGTCGACCGACTCGCCGGTCTGCACGCGACACGCTGCGGTCGGTGCTTTTTGCTCCGCAGTGCCGGCGCACTCAGGATCGCGATGCCGGTTCGGGCCGGACTGGCGGCCATCGCCACAATGCATCATATTGAAGAACTCAAAAACTCTTTCAGAATGTTTAGGCAATTGCTCAGGCCAGGACGGCATTCATTGCAAGTTCTTAGCCGGTCCACTTTCTTGGTCTGGAAACAGGAGGGAGCGATCTTATCTTTTCTATCTTTTCTCTGGTGCGTCTTGGACTGCCTGTGATCTTGTGTGCTGCATAACCGAAGCCGACGCTGGTTGGGATCTGTCTCCGATCGCGGCCGAGGGTTTGGCAAAAAGGTTGCGGCGGGCGAGTCACGACATGGAATGGGTGGATTTCACCCGTTCTTGTGCAGGCACATGACGTACAGCGCCGTATTGCTGGTCATATAACAACCAACGCAGGAGACGGGCCATGAGCACTTGCGTCGTCTCATCGCGCGATCCGTCCCGCCGGTTGGAGCAGAGTCCGCAAGGAGCGATCGGCGGACGCGCATACGACAGCGAGGCTGGGCGACCGCTCTTGTCTTCGTCAGCTTCGCACCGATCGGCGGGCTGGGACAGGTTGGAGTGGCGATACTCGGTACCAGCCCAGCGCCAGCCCAGGCGGGTGACAGTGGCGGCGATGCAGTGGGCGGCACTGGTGGTAGCCAACCCGTCCCAGCCACCGCCGCGGGCGGCACGAGGATGCCTGGCACCACGGTCGGTCCGGGCGGTTCCGGCGAATCGATGACCAGTGCCGGCACTTATGGAGTCTCCGGTGGTGGCGGAAGCGGAACTGTGGGTGGTTCCGGCGGGGGCGGCCGCCGCCCGCTGCGGTCCCCGTCGCTGCTCCGGCTCCGGCGGCGGCGCGTTCCTTTCTCGTGTTCTTTGACCGTGACAAGGCAACACTGACGGATCGTGCGCGGGAGATCATCCGGGAGGCCGCCGACAGCTCGAACCGCGTGCAATACACGCGGACCCTGGTAAACGGGCACACGGACACTTCGGGCACGCCGCAGTACAACATGGGCCTCTCGCTGCGCCGCGCGCACGCGGTTGCCGGTGAGTTGGTCCGTGACGGGGTGCGCGCAAGTGCGATTTCTATCCAGGGTTTTCGCCAAACCCACCTGCTCGTGCCCACCGGCCCTGGCGTGCGCGAACCCCAGAACCGGCGCGTCGAGATCATCATCCAATAGGTTCTCGCCAGCGCAGTGGTTGTCGCACACCGGTGAGGACCGTCGAGCATCGTCCGCGACCGTTGCTGCAACAGCGGTCACGCAGCATGCGGCGCTGTTCTGTGGTCTTGTCGGGAGTGCTTGCACTTTCTGCGAAAGGCCAGTTCGTTTCTTGTGGCTACAAGCGATAGAGTGTGGCAGCAGGATGACAGTGCGTGGCTTCACGTCGGCCGACCGTCACTTCCGGATGCGAGGCGCGTCGCCGGAACGGGTCTTGAGTAGGCTGTTCCCGGTCCGGCAACTCGGGTGGCTGCCAGCGTTGAATCGCGCCATCAGCGTGGACGGTAGGGCGGAACTCCACACCACTGTGGGCCAACGCGATCAGCCAAAAAATGGCGCGCCGCCGGGAGCAGCGCGCCAGAGTAGGGGAGCCCCTCTGGTCCGAGGGACCATACGACACTGCCTACAGGACAAACCTCTCAGGCGTGTTGCTGGCATCCTACGCATTGTGACAAACGAAGCCGCCGCACCGAGCGCGGGGAGCAAGCGCGCCTCACGTAGCCGACACAAGCAACGCCAACGTAGCCGCGGCCAACGCCAAAGCGATCAGCAGCAGGATGCGATCAAGCAGCATCGCCGGCATATGCCCCGCGACAGTTACACGGCTGTGTCTAAACTGTATCGGTATTTAAATTTCACCGGCGATGGAAGAAAGCGCCGCCCGCGCGACGTGGCCCGGGGTTCAGATGCGACGTGACGGGCTTTCGTTTCGTGCACACACCTCGTGCGACGCGCTGTTGGGTCGCCTGCCAACGTGGCGAAGCGCCTTCCGACGGCGAAGATCGCAAGTCCGGCTGATACCCGCTCCGCCGGTATCAGCCGCGGTTGTTGCGTGGAGCAGAGCAGAGCAACGATGCTCACTGTCCCAGCGCCTGGCTCCGTACCAGTCGCGCATACAGTCCGTCGGCGGCAAGGAGCGCCGCGTGGGTGCCGGTTTCGACCGCGCGGCCGTCCGCCATCGTTACAACGAGGTCCGCGTCCCGCACCGTGGACAGCCGATGCGCGATCACGATTGTTGTTCGTCCCTGGCGCAGCCGTGCCAACGCCACCTGGACGGCGGCCTCGCTCTCGGTGTCGAGCGCGCTGGTTGCCTCATCCAGCAGCAGGATCCGCGGATTGCGCAATAGCGCCCGCGCCAGAACCACTCGCTGGCGTTGCCCGCCGGACAGCCGTTGTCCGCCCGGCCCGACGCGCGTCTCAAACCCGCGCGGCAGAGCGGCGATGAAATCCGCCGCCGCGGCATCGCGCGCCGCCGCCTCCACCTCTGCCTCAGTCGCCTCAGGGCGTCCCATCCGGATATTCGCTGCGACTGAATCATCGAAGAGCAGCGCATCCTGGCCGACATAGCCAATGGCGTCGCGCAGGCTGGCGAGCGTCACGCACCTCACATCCGCCGCATCGATCCGCACCGCGCCCCTGCTCACGTCATGCAGGCGAGGGATCAGTGCCAGTGCGGTTGACTTGCCAGCGCCCGACGGTCCGACGAGCGCGACGGTTTCTCCCGGCTGCGCTTCGAAGCTGAGCCCGGCCAAACCCACGCGCCCATCAGGGTACACGAAACTCACGTCGTCGAACACGACCTGCCCGCGTCCAGGCGGCAGCGGCACCGCGTCGGCGGCGTCGCTGATCCGCGGCGGCTCGTCGATGACCGCGAACACGCGGATCACCCCGGCAAGCCCTTCCTGCAGTGCGGCGTTGAGCGAGCCGAGCGCACGCAGCGGCCGCGCCGCGATCAAGAGCGCCGCGACGAAGCCGGTGAAATTGCCGATCGTGTCCGAGCTCACCGCGGCGCGCCAGCCTGCGAAGCCGATCACTGCGGCCACTGCAGCCCCGCCCAGCACCTCCAGCACCGGATCAATGCGCGCGCGGCTGCGGCTCATGCGCAGGAGCGCGCCGTAGAGATCGCTGAACGCGCCGTCAGCCCGCTCGGTCTCTTGCTCTTCCAACCGGTAGGCACGCACGGTACGTGCCTGCGCGAAGCTCTCGTTCAGCAACGCGGCGGTCTCGCCCAGGCGCTCCTGCATGCCGCCCGAGGCACGGCGCACGCGGCGGCCGATGCGCTGGATTGGCACCGCGGCCAGCGGGTACATCACCGCCGCAATCAGCGACAGGAGCCAGTCCAGATAGATCATCGATGCAACGAGGCCGACCACGGTCACGCAGTCGGCGACGCCGTTCACCGCCCGGGTCAGCGCTTCGCGGATGACCGCGGCGTCCGTGGTGAAGCGGGTGGCGAGCTGCGCCGGCGCCTCGCGTTCCAGCCGCGCCAGATCGGCGTGCGCCAACGTCTGGAACATGCGCCCTTGCAGCTCCCGGATGATCAGCAACACGACGCGCTGCACTTCGACGTTCTGAAAATACTGCGCCGCTGCCTTCACCGAGGTGATCGCTACCACCAGCACCGGTATCTGATAGAGGATGCGACGGTCGTGATTGGTAAACATCTGGAACGCGTGGTCGATCGCCACGGGGTAGAGGGCCGTGGTGCCCGCCATCAGCAGCGTCAGCACCAGTATGTAAACCAGGCGAGGCTTGTGGTGGCGCAGATGCTCGCGCCACAGGCGGATCAGCAGAGCGCTGGTCGTGTTGTTGGGTGCGGTCCGGAGCGCGACGGATCCGGTCATGGCGTCCATGCGCCGCGTCTATCAGGCGGCGGACCGTCCGGCCAGAGACGCACCTGCTCCCTCTTCGGCAATTGTCCGCAAAAAGCCCGGTAGGGGGCGTGATTCTTCCTGGGCGCCTCCTTCCCTTGGTGCGGACTTTGAAGGGAACCGAGCGATACGCACCGCCGGCGGTGTGACCCGGTCGCGACGGCGAGTATGCCCAGCGTCCCGCGATCGGTGCTCACGATCGCGGCGCGGGTCGCGCCGCAGGAACCGGAACATCGGCACGCTGGCCGGGCGGCGACGTGCGCGAGGGGTTTGACCCGGCGCGAACATTCACCAACCCGGGGCGAGGCAACTCCGGCAAATGGACCGGGACCCCGACCTCGACCCGGGCCAGAATTGATTTCGGCGCGCGGTTGCGCTCCGTCGCAGCCGTCAGCCGGCATGCGGTTTCGCCGCCGCGGGCCGGGCTTTCGGGGTGGAGATCATCACGCCGTTCAGGTGACGAACGATGTTCGATCACCTGGTCCGGCCGTTGCGCGAGATGTGGGCCGTCTGGTACGTTGCGCCGCGTCAGTGCCAGTCGCGGCCGTGCCAGCCCCAGCCGCCGCCGATGGCGACGTAGCCCGCTGGATAGGCGCCGTAGTAACCGCCGTCATAGGGGCCGTAGCCGTAGTACGGGTAGGCGGGATACGCGACGCAGCCGCCAAGCGCGGCGGCCAGTCCGAGCGCCGCCAGCGTTAGCCAAATGCGATGCCTGACGGAATGAGAACGGGTCATCGCCTTCTCGTCTCCTGTCATCCGTGGTGGACCCGAGGGATGGGGACCATCCGGGGCAGATTGATGGCGAGAGGACGGCACGGCCGTGTCACTTGCGTCAGCCCGGCGACGTGGTTGACGGAATTGTGACGAACACGGCTTGACGAACGTCCTGGATTCGCCAGGAAGCGGGGGCACCGTCGGTTCCATCCCAGCCTGGGGACCCGACCGATGCGCCTGCATACCACCCGCTTCCGTTTGCTTTGCGTCACCATCGCCGCCGTGCTCGCGCTGGCGCAGTCGCTGCCACCTCGCGCACAGGCGCAGTCCGCGCCTTTTCCTGCAGTCACGGCGGGGGCACCGGCCGATCAGCGGGTTGACGACCCGCCCGAACGTGTCGGCCGGCTCGCCGCAGTCAACGGAGCGGTGTCGTACCACGAGCCGAATGCCGACCAGTGGAGTTCGGCCGGATTGAACTACCCGATCGCTGCTGGCGACGCGTTCTGGACGCAACCGAACGCGACGGCCGAAATGGAGATCGGCGCCAGCCATGTCTCGATGAATGGCGGTACCGAGCTGGATGTCGCCGCGCTGGATGACAGCGGATTGCAGGTCACTCTGCCGCAGGGCGAGATTTATCTGCACACAGAGGACTTCGGGCCAAACGAGAGCTGGTCAGTGCAGACACCACGTGGCCTGGTGATGCTGGCGGGATCCGGGCGTTACGACATCGCCGCAGGTGACACGCAGACGGCGACGACCGTGACGGTGCTGGAGGGCTCCGTGCAGGTCAACGGCCCAGGAGTCGGGCTGCGGGTCGGGTCGGGACAGACCGCCACGATCACAGGGGCCCGCACGTTCACCGCCAGTGTCGGCCCCGCACAGTCCGATCCGTTCCTCGCCGCGATGGTGCACGCCGAGCATCCGCCGCCGCGGTCCGCAGCACCCGATCCGGTAGCACAGATGCCGGGCGGGGCGGATCTGACGGCTTACGGCACGTGGTCGCAGGCGCCGGAATACGGCGAGGTCTGGTATCCCGATGTAGCGCCGGGCTGGACGCCGTATCGCGAGGGTTATTGGGCTTATGTGGCACCGTGGGGCTGGACGTGGATCGACGACGAACCGTGGGCGTTCGCGCCCATGCACTATGGCCGCTGGGTGGAGATCGACGGGCGCTGGGCCTGGACACCCGGCGTCATCGAGCTGGCGGCGCCCCCAGTCTACGCGCCGGCGCTGGTCAGCTTCTTCACCATTGGCGTTGGGGTCGGCGTGACGGTGGGGATTGGCGCGGCACTAGCGGAGGGCTCGATCGGTTGGTGTCCGCTCGGACCGCATGAGCCATACCGCCCGTGGTACCATGCGTCCGACCTGTACTGGCGGGCGGTGAACGTGCACCAGGTCAAAGATAT
>JASHQG010000108.1 GCA_030037665.1 Acetobacteraceae bacterium | reverse complement strand
CTGCAAGCGGCTGGCTCCGGTCCGATGGGATTTGCGATTCCGGCGGCACTCGGAGCGAAGCTGGTGCATCCGGACCGGCCGATCGTCGCTGTTTGCGGCGACGGCGGCTTCGCGATGACCATGAACGGATTGATGAGCGCGTTGGAACAAGACATTCCCATCACGGTGGTCGTCTTCAACAACAATGCGCTGGGTTGGGTGCTCCATGGGGGCGGACCGTTCGCAGCGGAGTTCCAGGATTTCGACCACGCGGCGATCGCGCGTGCGATGGGGTGCCGCGGTGAGCGCATCAGCGATCCGGCAACGCTGGGGGCAGCGTTGCGCGAGGCGGTTGAATCCCGTGTCCCGACCGTGCTGGACGTGCGCACGTCGCTCCGCATGTCGTTCGCGGATATCACCTCGCCGCTTGCGGCCGAAGCGTCGCCGCGCAGAAGGTAGGCGGCCGAGCGCGAAACGGGCGATCCTGTCAACATCCATCGTCACCGTGATCAGCGCCCTGAGCCTGCGGTGCTTCTCCACACGGTCGTCCAGGCCATTCAACACGTCGAGCGGCTTGTCACCGGCCTGGTCAACCAGCTGCAGTGCATTGGCGACGCCCGGCGTCGGTCCGTGTCGATCAGCCGCATCGCTGTGAACAAGCGGATGCCTGCGCCAGCGATGGCCAGGGAACTCATCTGTCGACGCGAGATCAGGCCCATAGCCGGCGCCGGGCGCGTCTGTCCGACGAACGGTGCGCCAGCCCCGGTCGGGGTGCCGGGTGTTGATAGCCCCGGATGTGTGGCATCTCATTGATCTGGATCGCGCCTTAATGACCGTGATTGTTGCCATCGTGCAGAGGAATATGTCACGAACTGCCGCGCACTGCGGTCCCAAGTCCGCCAGACGCCTGCCTCGTCGCTGGAACCGCAGGGGCTGCTGGCGTATACAAAAATTATAGGCACAAGGCCATGCAGCGCGGTTGGCTCTCATCGAAATGCAAAGATTGCAGATTACGATTCGCGGCGGGTTCTGTGACCTCACCACAACGTGGTGGGTCCACTGACGTCTAAGCTAACGGAGGTCTTAGTGCGTCGTTGGTCGTGTCGTGCGACGACAATCCTTGCGTTTCTCGTGGTGTTCTCCAGCACGGCCATCGCCGCAGAACTTGACGGCATCCATTTTCCGGACAGCGTGCAGATCGAGGGCACGACCCTGGTACTGAACGGTGTCGGGCAGCGCGTCTACTCGTTTCTGCGCGTGCCGATCTACGTCGCGGGGCTTTATCTGCAGCATCCGAGTACCGATGCGAATGCGATTCTGGGTTCTTCCCAGGTCAAGCTGCTGACGATCAAGTTCCAGCATGACGTCAGCGCTGAGGCAGGACGCACAGCATGGCGTACAGGCTTTTATAACAACTGCGTGGCGCCGTGCCGCCTCGATCCCGACGCGGTCTCTCGTTTCCTTGCCGCCGTTCCGGCGATGCGTGCGGGTGAGGTCTACACCTTTCTCTTCATGCCGGATGGCGCCCGGGTGGCCGTAGACGAGCGCCCGCTGGGCGTGATCCGTCGGCCGGATTTCGCGCAGGCGATCCTCGCCACGTTCCTGGGCCCGCAGCCGGCGTCGCTTGAGCTGAAGGAGGCGCTATTGCGTGGCCACGCCTGACGCCGTGGCCGGGTGAATCACGTCACTTCCGGCGGAATGCGTCGACGATGCCGAATGACCTGCGCCGCAGAGCGGGCGAGGCGATCAGCCGATCAGCCCGGCGACCTTGGCGACCCAGTGAAACGCCCCGAGTTGCGATAGGTCGTTCCAGGTGGCGAACACGAACAATCCCGCCAGCAGCGCGATGCCGGCGCGAAAACCGTATTCTTGCGCGCGGGCGGGCAATGGCCGTCCACGCAGCGCCTCGGCGAGATAGAACAACAGGTGGCCGCCATCCAGCACGGGGATCGGGAACAGGTTGATCAGGCCAAGGTTCACGGACACGATGGCGATGAACGAGATCATGCTCGCGAGCCCGAGTTGGGCCACCTGGCCGGAAAGCTGAGCAATCCGCAACGGGCCCCCGAGGTCGCCCGTGCCGCGCTCGCCTGAGATCATCTGCGCGACGCCAACGATGGTTTGCGACGTGATGTCCCAGGTCTGCGTCACGCCTCCCCACAGCGCCGCCGGCGGCGAGAGATGGTGGTATTCCACCTTTCCGCCACCGATGCCGAGCAAGCCGACTTTCCTGCCGTCTGACTCATGCTGTCCGATCTGCACTGGGATCGTGCGGGTCGCACCGGCCTGTTCGTAGGTGAGCTGTATGGTTGCATTGGGACGATCTGAGACCATCCGCTGGACGTCCTCGAAATCGTGGACCGGCTCACCATCGATGCTGACAATCCGGTCACCCACCACCAGGCCAGCGTGGTCGGCAGCGCTGTCGTGCAGCACGGCGCCCACAACGGGCAGCATCACCGGCTTGCCGAGGACGGCGAACAAGCCGCTGAACAACACCATGGCGAGAACGAAATTGGCCACTGGGCCAGCCACAACGACGGCCGCGCGCTGCGCCACGGATTTCTCATGGAAGGTACGGCCGGGAATCCAGCTTGCGCGGACGGCGTCGGACACATCCTCCGGCCGCTCCTGGCCGTGCAGCTTCACGTAGCCGCCGAGCGGCAGCCAGGCGAGTTTCCAGCGCGTGCCCTGCCGGTCGTCCCAGCTCGCGAGCGCTTGGCCAAAGCCGATGGAAAACACCTCGACATGGACCCGGCACAGGCGAGCGGCGAGGTAGTGACCGAATTCGTGGAACGACACCAGCACGCCCAGCACGATGCCAAACGACACCAGCGTGCGGATCAGATCGGGAATGGCATGGAACACGTGAGTACGCTTTTCTCGCTTTGACGCGTTCAGGCGGCGCGTGCGGTGGCAAATCGATCGGCAGCGCGGCGCGCGGCCTGGTCCAGCGCAACCACTTCGTCCAGCGTATCGGCGGGTGGAGTACCCAACATGTCCAGCACCTCTGCCACAGTGCTGGCGATATCAAGAAAGCCGATCCGTCGCTTCAGGAATGCGTCAACCGCAACCTCATTTGCGGCATTCAGAATGGCAGGGCAACCGCCGCCGGCTTTCAGCGCATCGCGCGCAAGTCGCAGCGCGGGGAAGCGCACGAGGTCAGGCTCTTCGAATTCCAGCCGCGCCACCGCCGCGAGATCAAGCCGCGGTGATGGTGTCGCCATCCGCTCCGGCCAGGCCAGAGTATGCGCGATCGGGATCCGCATATCCGGCGACCCAAGCTGTGCCATCACCGAGCCGTCCTGATAGCAGACCATGCCGTGGATGATCGATTGGGGATGCACAAGCACGGCGATCTGCGGCTCGGGGAGGGCGAACAAGCGCGCCGCTTCGATCAGCTCCAGTCCCTTGTTCATCATCGTGGCGGAGTCGATCGAGATCTTCGCGCCCATCGACCAGACCGGATGGCGCAACGCGGCCTCTGGTGTTGCCTTCGCCATCTCTCCCAGGCTCGCGGTGCGGAACGGACCGCCGGACGCGGTCAGCACAATCTGCTCGATCGCACCGCGGTTGCCGTCCGCCATCGACTGGAAGATGGCGTTGTGCTCGGAATCGCAGGGCAGCAGTGTCGCGCCGGCCTCCTCGACCGCGCGGAGCATCACCTCGCCCGCACACACCAGCGCCTCTTTGTTGGCGAGCGCCACGCACTGTCCGCGGCGGATTGCCGCGAGCGTTGGTGCCAGGCCGGCCGCGCCGGTTATCGCCGCCATTGTCCAGTCCGCATCGAGCGCCGCGGCGTCGACCACCGCCGCCGCGCCGGCAGCGACATGTACGTTCGTGCCGGACAAGGCAGAACGCAGCGTACCCTGCAGCGATGCGTCGGCGATCACTGCCAGTTCGACGCCAAGCGCCACGGCTTGCTCCGCCAGCAGTTTGACGTTGCGCCCGCCAACGACGGCGCGAACCCGGAAACGCTCCGGCTCGGCAGCCAGGAGCTGGACGGTCTGCGTACCGACGCTGCCGGTACTGCCCAGGACGGTCACTGTGCGCGGCGCGTGTGCGGTCATCCCCACAAAACTACTCCAGGTTCCTGTGCCAGCGCCAGCACAGCGGCCACGAGCGCTGCGGCGACGAGGGCGTCCAGGCGGTCGAGCAATCCCCCGTGCCCCGGAATCAGACGGCCCGAGTCCTTCGCTCCGAATCGGCGTTTCACGTAGCTTTCCACGAGGTCACCAGCCTGTGCGGCTACTCCGAGCAAGGCGGCGACCATGGCCGCATGCCACAAGGATGTGGGGCGCGGAACCGCCAACGCAACGCAGATTCCGCCGAGCACCGCGGCGGCCAGACCACCGGCTGCGCCGGCAACAGTCTTGCTGGGCGAGACGCGGGGGGCGAGTTTCGGGCCGCGGACGATTCGCCCGGTGATGTAGGCGCCGGAGTCGCTGCACCAGACAAGGATCAGAAGAAAAAGGAGATTGTAGAGGCCGACACGAGGTTCGGCGCGCAGCCATGCGACGCAGACAGCAGCCAGCAAGATCGCGCCGAGACCCAACAGCAGAGCGACGATGCCTGGGCGGGCGACGGCGAGCGTGTGCTGCCCCCCACCCGGCGGGGGGCCGGGGTAGGCGGGAGGGATGCGGCGCGCGTCCGGGTCGGCCGAATCCCACGCCGGCGCCCGGTTCGGCAACGGGAAGAGGGGCGACACACCCCGTGCGCCTCGCCATAGCTGCAACCACTCCCACACCAACCCGGCCGTCATCACCGCAACCAGGACCAGGAACGGAACCCTTCCGATCCAGACGCAGAACAACGCGATCGGCACCAGAACCGCCGCCGAAAGGATCCGCAGGCGCAGATCTCCCCAGCGGCGGGCGCGCACTGCGCCGCGGTCAGCCAGGGCGGGCGCCAAAGCGCCGTTCCCGCCGGGCGAACTCGGCCAATGCCGCGGCGAAATGGGTCGCGTCGAAATCCGGCCAGAGCACGTCGAGAAAGATGAACTCGGCATACGCCGCCTGCCACATCAGGAAATTGGACAGCCTCTGTTCGCCGGACGTGCGAATGATCACGTCCGGATCCGGGACCCCGGCCGTCGACAGGAAACCTTCGAACATGGCTTCGTCCAGCGTCGCCAGGTCGAGTCGTCCGTCGCGTGCAGCCTCTGCCGCCGCCCGGGCGGCGGCAACGATCTCCGCCCGCGAGCCGTATGACAGCGCCACAATCAGGTTCAACCGTCTATTGGCCGCGGTCAGCCGTTCGGCCGCGACCAGATCGCGCTGTATGTCAGGGTCGAAGCGCGTCCGGTCACCGATGATTCGCAAACGGACGCCGTTGGCCTGCAACTCGTCGATCTCGCTCTTCAGATACTGCCGCAGCAGTCCGGTCAAATCGACCACCTCGCCCGCCGGCCGCCGCCAGTTCTCGCTGGAGAACGCATAGAGTGTCAGCCAGCGGACACCCTGCCTGATTGCAGCCTCGATGGTGCGGCGCACCGCCCGCGCGCCCGCGCGGTGCCCAGCGACTCGCGGCAGGCGGCGTGCGGCCGCCCAGCGCCCGTTGCCGTCCATGATGACGGCGACATGCGTTGGCGGCCGATAAGGCGGCGCAGTTTCGGGCTCGGCAGCGGTGGCGGACATCGGAGGGGATCAGACCTGACGAATGTCCTTCTCCTTCTCCACGAGCGTTTCGTCTACCTTCTTAATATAGGTGTCCGTCAGTTTCTGCACCTCCGCCGACCAGTCCTTTGCCAGGTCCTCGCCGATCTCGTGCTTCTTCTCAAACGTTTTGATTTGCTCCATGCCATCGCGGCGCACCCCGCGCACCGAGACACGCGCACCTTCGGCGTACTTGTGCGCGGTCTTGGCGAGCTCGGCTCGACGCTCTGTGGTGAGTTGCGGGATCGGCACCCGAACCGTCTGTCCGTCGGTTGCCGGATTCAACCCCAGTCCCGAATCACGTATCGCCTTCTCCACCGCGCCGACCAGCGTCCGGTCCCACACCTGCACGGTGAGCATCCGAGGCTCGGGCGCGCCAACGCTGCCGACCTGATTCAGCGGCATATCGGTGCCGTAGGCCGGCACCTTTACCGGCTCGAGCAGCCCTGGATGCGCACGGCCGGTACGCAGGCCGTTGAACTCGCGCTTCAGAGTCTCGATCGCGCCGTCCATCCGGCGGGTGAGATCGGTTTTCAGCTTGTTGAGATCCGCGGCTGCCATTTTGTGGGTCCCCCAGCGAGTCAGACGCCTGATCTTATGACTGTTCCTTGACGGGGGTGAAGCGCTCACAACGGTGTTGTGCGGGTTCAAGGCCCGCGACTGCATCCCGCATGCCAGATCCGCACCAATCTGCCTGGTACTATGTCGTCCCGGTCGGAGGCGCGATCCACGCGCTGATCGCATGACGACTGGCAAATTCCGCGATCGGTATCGCCGGCATGGCGCGGACGGCGGCACGGCCGCACTCGAACAGGCATAGGCCGATGGCGCAGTTCTGATGAACGTGAGCCGCGACCTGCGGGCTGATTGCCGTTGCCACGCCGCTGGTCCGGGACGGGCGGGTGCTGGTTTCGGAATGGTGACGGACGACCCGATTTGTTGTCACGCCCCGCGGGAATCGAAACAGTGTTTTGTGGCGCGATTGCTCATGCGTACCCAAAGAAGACAATCGGTAAGCCATTTCTGCGATCGCCCACCGACATCCCGCAGCGGAGAAGTTGTCAGGCCACAACGGGTCGGCTGACAGCCCGGTGGGGACGTCACGCCAACGCATGACAGTGGCTACGTCTCTAAAATCCTGGTGAATCGCCCTTCGCCGCGCATCACCGCGGCGAAGGCGCCGGGGGCGCGTATATTGAACACGAGAATCGGCAGTCCGTTCTCGCGTGCCAGGCTGATCGCCGCCGCGTCCATCACCTGAAGGTCGTTCGCAAGCACGTCATGGTAGCTGAGCTGGTCGTAACGGCGGGCGTCGGGATTCCGGCGCGGATCGGCCGAGTAGACCCCGTCCACCTGGGTTCCTTTCAGCAGAACGTCGCACATCATCTCCGCGGCACGCAGGGCGGCGGCGGTGTCGGTGGTGAAGAAGGGATTGCCGGTACCGGCGGCGAAGATGACCACGCGGCCCTTCTCCATGTGGCGCTCCGCCCGGCGGCGGATATACGGCTCGCAGACGCTCGACATCGGGATGGCCGATTGCACCCGCGTCGGGATGCCACGTCCTTCAAGTGCCGACTGCATGGCCAGCGCGTTCATCACGGTGGCCAGCATGCCCATGTAGTCAGCCTGGGCGCGCTCCATTCCGGCGGCCGCGCCGGAGACGCCGCGAAAGATGTTGCCGCCGCCGATCACGACGCAGACCTGCACCTGCATGGCGACCACGGCGCCGATATCGACGGCGATCGCGCGGACGGTGTCGTTGTCTAAACCGAACTCCCGCCGGCCCATCAGGGCCTCGCCCGAGAGCTTCAACAGGACGCGCTTGTAGGCGGTCTGGTCGGGCATGCGGGCCATTCCGAGCGGTTGGCGGGGCTGAGGGTAGAGGGTGGCGCCCTCTGGAACAAGGTGACGCCGTCCTTTGCCGCCGCAGGCAGACCGCGGCAAGCCACCGGCATGACGTGCGCGCCCACGCTGATGCGCCGCTGTGGCCGTGATTCGATGGCGCAGCCAGGTCACACCCGACCGGATGACCCGCTGGCGGGAAAATCGGTTAGCCTTGCGCCGTCGGTGAGGCACCCGGACCAGCGCTCCGATCATGCCATGGTGCCTGCGGCGTCCCGCCGAACAGGTTGCTCCCCTGTTCGTCGAGGCTGGCGCCGCACCGGCGATTCGCCGCCACTGTGGCCGGCCGGCGGCGACGCACCGGGATCTGTCGTTCCTTGCCCTTACAGGGCGCCGCCCACGGCATCGCGATAGCGGCGCGCGGCGTCGAGATGATCGCCAATCGAATGGCCGGCGATACGATGGTGGTGGCGGCGATGGAATGTGGTGGTCAGAGCGATATGCGTCGCGCCGGCGCGCTTCCAGAACGCCACTTCCTTCGCCCAGTCGGCGGGCGTCCCGCTGCCGCAGGACGTCCACACCTCGATACCAACAGCGGACGGATCGCGGCCCGCTTCGCGCGTCAGGGACCGCAGCTTGTCGAAGATGGTGAGCGCGCTGTCATCCGGCTGATAGGCGTTC
>JASHQG010000014.1 GCA_030037665.1 Acetobacteraceae bacterium | reverse complement strand
CACGACTCGTAGGCAGAAATCTTTTCCTCCCCTGCTACCCAGCGGAAGTGTTCGCGCACAACACTAGCTGTAGAGGTATAAGCGGCAGCATGCGCTTTGCGGCAACTGAAGCAATGGCCATGCATATTAAGCATGTCGAGCCGGTCGAATTCGTGCCGGAAGGCTCTGCACAAACAGCGACCTTTCAGGCTCATCTCTTCGCCCGTGCGTGATCCGGGTGCGCCGGCGGCTCAGGTTGTCAGCCAGCGCCACGAGTGACGATGAACGTCTGCTATCGCGGCGCCACGCGCTCCCGGTGTTGGCTCAGGACAAAGCCCTCATAACTATTGGCGGCGATCTCCGCGCAGTGTTGGCGGTAGGCGCCGACGCCACCCGCATAGGGGAAAAACACTCGCGGCTTGCCCGGAATGTTCGCGCCCATGTACCAGGAATCCGCGCGCGGAAACAACGTGGCGGCGGCGGTCTCGGCCACGTGTGCGTCCCACGCCACCTCGGCTTCGCGCAGCGGCTCGATCTGGTTGAGGCCGCGGCTCTGCATGTAGCCGAGGCACGCGGCAATCCACTCGACATGTTGCTCGATCGACACCGGCATATTGCTCAGCACCGAGGGGCTGCCAGGGCCGGTGATCATGAACAAATTCGGGAAATCGACGGTCGCAATGCCGAGATAGGTGTGCGGCCCGTCGGCCCATTTCTCTTGCAGCAATATCCCGTCACGCCCGCGGATGTTCAGTCGGAACAGTGAGCCTGTCATGGCATCGAAGCCCGTGGCGTAGACGATCGCATCGACCCCGTACTCCCGTTTGGAGGTGCGGATGCCGTCAGGCGTGATCTCCTCGATCGGCTCGCTGCGGATGTCGATCAGCGCAACGTTTTCGCGGTTGAACGTCTCGTAGTAGTCGGTATCGATCGGCGGACGCTTCGTGCCGATCGGATGATTGTAGGGTGATAGCTTCCGCGCAGTCTCCGGATCCGTCACGATTTCCCGGATCTTGCGGCGGACATATTCGGCGGCAGTATCGTTCGCTACCGGATCGATGATCAAATCGTGGAAGCTCGACAGCATGAAGCAGAACCCGCCGCGGTTCCAAAGATCCTCGTACACTTTGTCGCGCTCCTCGGGTGCCACTTCCAGTGCCGATTGTGTCGGGAATTCGAACGGCATCCCAAACACGGACTCGCGCGTCTTCTGCACGATCTCGTCATATCGTGCCTTGACGCCTTGTTTGAATTCGGGGGGCATCGGCATGTCGCGCGCCGGCACCGTGTAGTTCGGAGTACGCTGGAACACCGTCAGATGCGCAGCCTGCCTGGCGATGACGGGGATCGCTTGTATGCCCGTCGACCCAGTGCCAATGATGGCGACGCGCTTGCCGGTGAAATCCACGCCTTCGTGCGGCCACTGCGCGGTGTGATAGCTCTTGCCGCGGAAAGTCTCGCGTCCCTTGAAGTTCGGGATCTGAGCGCTGGACAGGCATCCGACCGCTGTAATGAAGTAGGTAGCCGTCAGGTGCTCGCCACTCTCTGTCTCGATGATCCATTTGCCGCTGGAATCGTCATAGCGTGCGCCCATCACACGGGTGTTGAACTGGATGTCACGCCGCAGGTCGAGCTTGTCAGCGATGTAATTTAAATATCGCAGAATCTCAGGTTGCTCGGGATAGCGACTTGTCCACTCCCATTCGAGCAGGATCTCCTTCGAGAAGGTGAAGCAGTAGTAGTAGCTTTCGGAATCGCAGCGCGCGCCGGGGTAGCGGTTCCAGAACCAGGTTCCGCCCACGCCGTCCGCCATCTCGATAACCTTGGCGGAGAGGCCAAGCTCTCGCAGCTTGTGTAACATGTAGAGACCGGAGAACCCGGCGCCCACAACCACTGCATCGTAGTCGGTACGGATCGCAACGTTGGTGTCCGGCATGGAAGTCGCCTCCGATTTCTCTTTGCGGCTGATGGTTATTGCCCGCAACATCGTCCTTTTGGCCCGGGGACGGAGCCGCTTCCTCCCGGACCTGAGCCGGCATTTGAGTGCGGTTGGGGAAACGCTGGCAAGGTGGGCTACGCCCCCAACCGTGCCCGCAATTCGTTCCCCATCTCGACGATCAAGTCACGGCCACGGTCGATCGCTCCGGCCATCCAAAAGAAGCCATGGATGAGGCCTTCGTAGTGCGACGTCTTCACGTCAACTCCGGCCTCCTGCAGCTTTCGGGCATAGGCCATGCCCTCGTCGCGCAACGGATCGAATTCCGCCGTGATCACCATTGCCGGAGGCAGCCGGCTGTGGTCTGCGGCGAGCAGCGGCGAGGCGTAGGGATTTCGGCCCTGTTCCTCGTCGTTCAGGTAGTGGTCCCAGAACCACTCCATCGCCGCGCGGGTCAGAAGGTAATTCTCGGCATTCTCGGTGTACGAACCGAACGTCGTCCCCTTCGCCGGCGCGGTCACAGGATAGATCAAGAGCTGGAAGGCAAGCTTCGGCCCAGCGCGATCCCGCGCCATCAGCGCCACGGCCGCCGCGAGGTTGCCGCCCGCACTGTCCCCGCCCACGCCGATGCGCGACGGATCGGCGCCGAACCCGGCGGCATGTGCGGCAAGCCAGACGGTCGCCGCATAGCAGTCCTCCACGGGTCCCGGAAACTTCGTTTCCGGGCTCAACCGGTAGTTCACCGAGGCGACGACACAGTGTCCGGCATTGGCGAGCGCGCGACAGGGCCGGTCCACCACCTCGATGTCGCCGATCACCCATCCACCGCCGTGCAGATACACGAGCAGCGGCAGCGTCTTGCCCGGTTCCGGGTGATAGACGCGCACCGGCAGCTTGCCCGCGGGGCCAGGCAC
>JASHQG010000107.1 GCA_030037665.1 Acetobacteraceae bacterium | reverse complement strand
CTGACGAAGCCGTTCGACTTCCTGGAGCTGACCGCCCGGCTGGACGTACTGCTCCGTCGCCGTTCCAATGCGCCGCAGCGTGAGACCATGCTGCGCGTCGGTCCGCTGGAGATGGATCTGCTGACGCACACCGTCAGCCATGGCGGCAGGCCGGTCGAACTGCTGCCGCGCGAGTTCCGCCTGCTGGAGTACTTGATGCGGCACGCCGGCCAGGTCGTCACCCGCACCATGTTGTTCGAAGAGGTCTGGAACTACCACCACATCGAGGCGACGAACGTTATCGACGTGCACATCGGCAAGCTGCGGCGCAAGCTCGACCCTGAGGGCACCCGACCGATGATCGAGACCGTGCGCGGAGCCGGGTACATTCTCCATGCGCTTGACTGATCTCCGTCGCACCAGCAGCTTTCGGCTGGCAGTCTTGTTCCTGCTATTGTTCGGCACGGCGGCGGCGCTCTTGTGCATGTTCCTGTACATGCAAACGCGAAACTATCTGGACCAGCGTGCCGACCAAGTACTTCTGACGGAACTGGCTCCATTCGAAGGCATGGATGCGGCTGAGCTGCACCAGGTGCTTGCGGCACACGTCGCGATGGACCCGCATGTGCATCGGCCCATCACCTTGTTCGGGCCTGGCGGCGCGTATCTGGCGGGCAGCCCGCTCACAGAGTCACAATTTCGAATCCTGGGAAAGCCTACAGACCAGCCCTTCACATTCATGCTGCAACGCGATGGTCGGGCCGTGCCATTCCGTGGTGTCGCCCGCAAGCTTCCGGGCGACCGGCGTTTGCTGGTTGCGCAGGATATGACGAGCGCTCGGGCGTTCCGCAGCGTGCTTCTGGAAGCCACCCTCTGGGGTGGGCTGGCGACCATCGCCCTCGGCCTGATCGGGGCGATCATCGCCGGCGCCGGCGCCGTGCGCCACATCGAAGGCATCACCCGGGCGGTGCAGAGCATCGTTCGCGGTGACCTCTCTCGCCGCCTGCCGACGCACGGCCAAGTCAGGGAACTCGACCAGCTGGCGCATGAGATCAACTTCATGCTGGGCGAGATCGAGCGCCTGATGATGGAAGTGAAGGGCGTTTGCGACAACGTGGCGCACGATCTGCGCACGCCGCTCACACGCTTGCTCGCCGGACTGGAGCGCGTGCGTCGCCGCACCGGATCGCTGGATGAGTATGCAGACGCGGTCGATGAAGCGATCCGGGAACTCCGCGAGCTGCTGAAAACATTCGCTGCCATGTTGCGGATCGCCGAGGTGGAAAGCGGCGCGCGGCGTGCCGGCTTTACCACTGTCGAGCTGGCGCAGATAAGTGGCGACGTCGTCGAATTCTACGAGCCGATGGCGGAGCAAAAGGGAATCGTGTTACGACTGGCGGACGGTGCGAGTGCGCCGATGCACGGCGATCCCAGCCTTCTGTTCGAGGCTGTCAGCAACCTGGTGGACAATGCGCTGAAGTTCACGCCAACGGGTGGACGGATCGATCTGCGGGTCTTCGCCGACGACGCCATCCAGGGATTCGAAGTCTCGGACACTGGTCCGGGAATCCCAGGCGACCTGCGCGAAGCTGTCCTTCGCCGCTTCTACCGGGCAGAACAGAGTCGTCATACGCCGGGAAGCGGGCTCGGACTCGCGCTCGTCGCGGGTGTCGCCGGACTGCACGGCATGACGGTCCACATTGACGACGGGAATCCCGGCTGTCGCATTTCGCTGGTTGGACCAAGGAACTTGCTGAGACCCGATTTGCGGGCCGGCGACGTGCTTCATACGAACCCCGCATCGTGACCAGCCCCGGCGACGCTTTGACGTTTGGGTGCGTGACGCGCCCTCCGACCGGCAAGGTCGAACTTGCAGCCTGGCCGTGCGGCCGGCCTGGCCGTGGACGACGGGACGATGTGGCCGGAGTAACGGCAGCCGGCACCACCGACGCCGAGAGGCCTGCTGTGGACGCCAGCCGTTGAAACAATACTGACGACCCTCCAGACGCCAATTGGAGCAGTCAGGTCTCAAGCTCGATGAACGGCAACGCGGCTAGCGGTGAGTGCTGCTCGGATCCTCAAGCTACTTAAAGTTTTGCGGCGGTTGGTTCATAACTGTGATCGCCGCCCCGGCGCCGGACTGCTCTGTCTGCCGGACCGCAGTCACCTACCGAACAATCGGGCCGGCATTCGCTAACACCGAAGCAATGCTTTGTGTGCCAGAGCTTTACGTACGCTCGAGGCTCCGTGGACCCAGTTCTAGTCTCGCCAGATAGTTCACGCCAGATGCGCCAGGTTCCTCCGCACGCGCACCTATCCCGCTCATCTTGCAAGTGCTATCGTGATCGCCTGAACGCCTTTCGACGACGGCACATAGCGCGATCCGGTCGCGGCAGCGGAACTTTTCAACAGCTGCTGATCGAGCTGCCGCAGGATCCGCACCTCGCGCCTTTCGTCTTTCACGTCCGGAGCAACACCGCGCGCCTGCTCGGCGCGTTGCACCGGAGATTCGGTCGGCCGGTGATCAAAGCCGCCCCATATGTTGGCAATGCGGGCTGGCGCTTCGTTCGACACGGGCGTCGTTTGCGCAACAGGAGTGCCTCTGACATCCTTTGTCGTGATGCCGGTGAAGCTGGCTTTCCCTATCTCGTTCAGATTTGATACCGCCGACTTTGGGTACCGGCCGTTGCTCGTTACCGGAGTGATGACCGGTTTGTCTCCATCAGTATAAACCGCTGCCGGAGCCACCGTGACCGAGGGTACGGTCCCACGCACGCGCTCTGGCGTCCCTGTAGCAGCGAGCGCCGCGGATATAGCAAGGGCAGAGACGGTAATCGCCAGGCCAAGGATGCGGCGCGGGTACAGGTCGTCTTCTTTCGGAATTGTCGGCGATCGGTGAGCGCACGAGACGGGGCACCGTCGCGGTTCTAGTGTCGTCAAACGCCGGCGAACCAGTCATAGCCCTGGTTCTCCCAGTAGCCGCCGGGATACTTGTTAGTGACCTCGATTGCCTCCAGATTCTTGGCGCTCTTGAAGCCAAGCTTGGTCGGAATGCGAAGCCGTAGCGGCGCGCCCCATTGCGGCGCCAACGGTTTTTTCTCGAAATCGAGAGCCAGAATGGTCTGCGGTTGCAGCGCGCTCGCCATGTCGATGCTGGTGTAATAGCCATCGAAGCATTTGAAAGCGACATACCGGGCCGAGAGATCGGCACCAACGCGGCGTAGGAATGTTTGCAACGGCACGCCGCTCCATTGCCCGATCTGGCTCCAGCCCTCGACGCAGATATGCCGCGTGATTTGCCCCTGCTGCGGCAGCGCCATCAGCGCGGGCAGCGTCCAGGGTCGGCGATCAGAGACCAGGCCGCTGACATTCAGCACCCAGTTATTCGGCGGCAGGCGCACCTGCCACTCAGGATAAAAGGCGTTGAAGCGGAACGGGTGGGTGATAGCGGCGGGCGGATAGGTCTCCGCCATGCGCTGGCGGCTGAACAGCGCCGCCTGGGCCCGATCGTCGAAGCGCAGCATGGCTTCCAACGCGGCGTCGACGCCGGAATGGCTCGAAAGATCGCAGCCGGTCAGCATCGTCAATGCCCCGAGCGACAGGACGTTTCGCAGGAAGCCTCGGCGGCGCAGCCTGTCGAGCTCTGGTTTGATCTCGGCCAA
>JASHQG010000106.1 GCA_030037665.1 Acetobacteraceae bacterium | reverse complement strand
GGGGGCGGAGCAGGATGGTGGGTCACCGGGGGAAGCCCCGCTCCGGCGCGCCTTGACGCCCTCGCGGGCGGGTCATAGCTAACCAGGGCTCCTGTCGAACACCGTCGCTGCACCAGCAACCTGCGGAGGATGCTCCATGGCTTTCGAACTCCCCAAACTGCCTTATTCGACCAACGCGCTCGCGGCCCGCAAGATGTGCCAGGAGACGCTGGAACTGCATCACGGCAAGCACCATCAGGCATATGTCACGGCGCTGAACGGCTTCGTGGACAAGGATGCGTCGCTTCAGGGCAAGTCACTCGATGACATCGTGAAGTCGACGGCCGCGGCGGGTGGACCGGTATTCAACAATGCCGGCCAGCACTGGAACCATATATTGTTCTGGCAGTGCATGAGCCCCTCGGGTGGTGGCATCCCCGGTAAGCTGGAAGCGAAGATCAACGCAGACCTGGGTGGGGTTGCGAAGTTCAAAGACGAATTCAAGGCTGCCGGCGTGAGCCAGTTCGGCTCGGGCTGGGCGTGGCTGGTGCTGGCACCGGACGGCAAGCTGAAGGTGACCAAGACGCCGAACGGGTCCAACCCGCTCGCGACCGGCGAAGGCAAGGTGCTGCTGGCCTGCGACGTATGGGAGCACAGCTACTACCTCGATTTCCGCAATGTCCGCCCGGACTATCTGCAGAACTGGCTGGATCACCTGGCGAACTACGAATACGCGGCGGCCCAGCTCTGAGCCGCTGCCGCATTGACGCCATGCAGCGGGGCGAGGAAAAGCCCCGCGCATGGACCAAGCGGCGGCATCCTGGATTCTGAGCGAGGGCCTGAGCGGTCTGCAGGCCCAGGCGCTGGGCCTGGCGGAAGCCGCTGGCCTGACGCCTGAACTGCGCGTCCTCGCTCCACCGCCGCCGTGGAAATGGTTTGCTGCGAAGCTCTGGCCGAAGCCGCTCGCGGCGGTGGCGGACGCGGTACGCGCGCCGGTGCCGCCGCTGCTGATCGGCTGCGGCGGCATGGCCGCGGCGGTCGGTGCGGCGCTCAGGGCTGGCAACCGGTCGGTGGTGCAGGTCCAGCACCCGCGCATGAATCCAGGCCGCTTCGACCTGATCATCGTGAACCGGCACGACGGGCTGACCGGCCCGAACGTTGTCGTGACGCGCACGGCGCTGCACCGCGTGACCCCGGAGCGACTGGCCGTAGAGGCCGACCGGTGGCGCGCGCATTTCGCCCATCTGCCGCGCCCATTGGTCGCGATTCTGGTGGGCGGCAGCAATGGCCGGTTCCGGCTGGACGCCGCGGTTGGCGCACAGCTGGCAGGTGATCTTGCTGCGATGATGCGGCGCGACGGGACCGGTGTGATGGTGACGCCGTCCCGCCGCACGGACCCGGCCGTGACGCGGGTGCTGACCGAGACACTGGCGCCGCTCGGCGGCTTCGTGTGGGATGGCAGCGGTGAGAATCCGTATTTCGGAATGCTCGCCCTGGCGGACGCGATCGTGGTGACGATGGACAGCGTGTCGATGGTGTCGGAAGCAGTGGCGACGGAAGCACCGGTGCTGCTGGCCGGGCTGCCTGGCCGCTCGCGGCGCATTGAGGCGTTCCACCGCGCGTTGCTCTGCGAAGGCCGGATGCGCCTGTTTGCCGGCCGGTTGGAAACGTGGAACGCGGGACCCCTGAACGACACGCCACTCGCCGGTGAGGAATTACGGCGGCGGCTGGGAGTGTAGACGTGCTGCCGATCCAGACCTTCGACAACCGCTCCGGTGGCAACGTCACCTACAAGGCGCTGGCGCATCCGCTGGCCGCTGAGGCGATGGCGCGGCTTTACAGTCGCCTCGTGCCGCCGGTCGCGCTCTGCGATCCCGACGGCATTGCCGAGGCGCTGCTCTCTCTGCATCCCGACCTGCCGCAACCCCGGTCCCTGTTCGTGCAGGACGTCACGTCGGTTGGTACGACGCGCGCCGGGATGGTGGCGCAGCCACTGACCGAGCTGCCCGCGAGTGGTGCGCGGAGCGTGCTGCTCGCCGCGTTCGACGCCGGGCGGATGGCTGCACATATCGCGCACCGTGCGCCGCGCGGCGCTTCGGTGCTGACACTCGACGAAGCGAGACTGCCGGATGCGCTTTTGACGACCCACCGGCGCTATCTGGACAAACTGAATTTCGCGACGAACTTCGTCTTCTTCCGCAACGAGAATGGCTTGTCCACCCGCCTCGTGTCGGCCAATTACTGGGCGACTTACGGCGCGACCGGTGTTCGCCTGTGGCTCCGCCTGTTCGGTGCCGATGGCGGCGTGCTGGCGACCTGGGAACAGGAATTGCCCTCGGGACCGGGCGGATACTCGATCGACAGTCGCGAAGTGCGCGAACGCTTCGGCCTCGATGAATTCACTGGACAGTTGTTCATCCACGCGATCGGGGCGGCCGGGCACGACGTGGTGAAATATGCACTGGACACCTACGCGTCTGACAACGGCGCGAGCCTCTCATGCACGCATGATGCGAATGCGTGGCCATCCGATCGTTACGCTGGGTTGCCGGCGCCGCGTGAGGACGAGCGTGTGGTGCTATGGGTGCAGAACAGTCACGCTGTGAGCATCGGTGGCGGCGAGCTCGCTCTGGACCGGATGGGCGCGGAAAAGCCGGTGCCGTTGGCACAGTCGATTGCGCCGTTTGCCACCGTCGCGGTGGATGTGGCGGAACTGCTGCCCGACCTGCGCTGGCCGGCGCAAATCGAGTTGCGCGCCGGCCGCCATGTCGTTCGGCCGCGTTATGAAGTGCGGCGCGCCGAACGTGTGCGTATTGCCCACGTCAACGTGGAACGCGCCGATTTGCGTCCGGATCCTGCCATACCGTCGCTCCCGCACACACTCGGTCGCGGCTATTTGCTGCCCTTCCCCATTCTGCCGCGCAAGCGCTTCCGCAGCATCGTACAACCGACGCCGATGGCGGAGAGCCAGGCGACGCTGCCGGTGAGGCTCGACATGTTCGACACCGAGGGGCGCAAGGTGGCCGAGCGCTTCCTCGGCTGCCTGCCGCGCGGCCACGATGTTGCCGTGGATTTCGACGACGTCGGCATCGACGAGGGCCACGCCGAGCTTGTGTATGACTTTCGCGAAGGGGGCTCCGCCGACGGCTGGCTGCACGCGCTGTTCCGTTATGAAGACAGGCAGAGCGGCCACGCCGCCGAATCGAGCTTTGGCGCGCATATCTTCAACACCATCATGACCTACCGCGGCGAACCGCAATCCTATTCCGGCCCTCCGCCCGGGCTCTCCACCCGATTGTTCCTGAAACTCGGGGACGCACGGCGCGACAGCTTTGGCGTGCTGATCTATCCGGCCTCGGCGCCGTGGCACGCGCGGTCGGACACGGTGCTGCAATTGCATTCCTCCGATGGCAAGCTGATTGCAGAAGAACGCATCGCGATCGCATGCTCGGGCTCGGCCACCGTGTGGCCGCACCGTCTATTTCCCGCCGCGGTGGTGCGCCGGGCCGGCGGCGACGGCTATGTGCTGGTGCGTGACACGACGTGCCGTCTGTTCGGCTACCATGGCCTGATGGATGCGGCCGGTGGATTCTCGCTCGATCACATGTTCGGATTCTAGCGGGGCCGAGAGACGAAGACCACAACCGCGACAACGCCATCAAATTCGACGGAATGAGGCCCGGCCGATCACCGGACAGGATGTCGCCCGGTCTTTGTTCCGCGCGATGCGGTCGGCACTAAGCCTCAATCCTCGAGAACAGATAACTCGCGATGCCGAGCAGCACCATGGCGAGCGCAGCCAGCACCACAAAGTCGGTTGCCATCACCAGCGAGAGGCTGCCGATCAGCGCGCCGCGCAATCCGTCCACACCGTAGGTCAGCGGGTTGAGCCGCACCGCCCAGCGCAATGCCACCGGCAGCCCGGCGGTCGGGAACAGCGCATTGGAAAAGAAATAGAGCGGCATGATCAGAAAATTAATGATGAGCTGAAACCCTTGCATGTCCTTCATCATCGAGCCGATCGCCGTGCCGATCGCGCAGAACGTGAGAGCAATCAGGAACATGAAGACGAGCGCCATCGGCACGAGCAGCGGCTGGCGGATGTGAAAGCCCGCGATCAGGCAGACGAGCAGCACGATCGTCCCTTGCAGCAGCGCCGTTGTCGCGCCGCCCACTGTGCGGCCGAGCACGATCGCCAGGCGCGGCACCGGGGCGACCAGCGTTTCCTTGAGGAAGCCGAACTGCCGGTCCCAGATGATTTCGATGCCACCGAAGACCGCGTTGAAGATGATGCCCATGGCGATGATGCCGGGCGCGATGAACTGCAGGTAGTCGCCGTGACCGGCGCGCGCGAAAATCGGGCCGAAACCATACCCGAGTGCGAAAAGAAAAAGAATCGGCTGGCCAAGCGAGCCGATCAGGCGGGTGCGGGCGCGCGAATAGCGCTTGATCTGGCGGAGCCAGAGTATCCAGATGGCGCGCATCAGCGGCCGCCTCGCCAGACGCGACGCATCATGCGCATCCGGTCGGCCGGGTTGGCCTCGTCCTCGCGAATGCTGCGGCCGGTCAGTGCGATGAACGCCTCCTCCAGGCTCGCCGCGCCAGTTTGATCCTTGAGCGATGGCGCGGTGCCCTCGGCGACGATGCGGCCGTGGTCGATGATGGTAATGTCATCGGCGACCCGCTCGGCTTCCTCCATCGCGTGCGTGGTGAAGAAGACGGTGACGCCGCGCTCCTGCGACAGGTGGCGGACGAACTCCCAGATGTGGCTGCGTGTCTGCGGATCGAGGCCGAGCGTTGGTTCGTCGAGAAACAACAAGCGTGGCTGGTGCAGGAAGGCACGCGCGAGTTCGAGACGGCGTTTCATGCCGCCAGAGAATTGCTTGACGTAATCATCGCGCCGGTCCCACAGCCCGACGAATGTCAGCAACACCTCGACACGCTCCCGCAGCATCTTGTGCGGTACGCCATAGAGAACACCATGTAACGCCATGTTCTCGGATGCCGTCAGTTCTTCATCAAGACTGGGATCCTGGAATACGATGCCGAAGGCACGGCGCACCTGGCCGCGTTCCCAGACGGGATCGTGGCCGGCTACCCTGATGCGGCCCGACGTCGGCGCCAGCATGGTGGTCAGGACCCTGATCGTGGTTGTCTTGCCGGCGCCGTTCGGGCCAAGGAACGCACGGATCGCCCCTTCGGGAACCGCGAACGAGATACCGTCGACCGCGCGGAAGGCGCCGAAATTCTTCACCAGATCATTGACTTCGATTATGGCCGCCATGCCCCACGCACTCTCCGTTCTGGCCGCGGTACACCAGGAACGGCGCGGCCGCGCAATGGGCCGGAGGCTCTGCCTCCGTGCGTCGAGCACGAGAACCCTCGTCGGCAATGAATTGCTAATTCTTATCGCGATTTGCCGATTGAAATTGTTATCACATCCGCAACACTTTTCTGCTTGCAGAAATGGCACGGCATGTGGCACACGACACCTTGAGACATGATGCTGAAAAAACGCCTTGCGGCCGCGCCGGTAAAGTGAGCAGGCTGCGACAGCATTGTTGTTCGCTCGATAGGCGCAACGGTCCGGTGCCGTTGCTGGCAACAGGGGAGCACTTGTATGCCAGCTTATAGCTTTTGTTTGCTCGATTCTGCGGGAATGACGCACGATTACTTCGTCAAGAGCCTCGGCTGCGACGATGACGCACGCGAAAGCGCGGGGCGAATGGTGTCGCGGTCGGTCGGTGTCGAGATCTGGAACGGCCAGCGCCTTGTCGACCGACTCGCCGCGCGGTCCGAGCGCGGCGGCGAGATCAAAGGCAGGGCGTCGATCGCGCGGAAAGCTGAGCGGCGGCCCGGCGCCCCTGTCGCGGAAGAGGCCATCTAGCGGGCCAGTACAGACCCCGACCCCGCGGGGACCTCCGGACAACCAGCGGTTCGCCATCAAACCGCGTCAGCGGAATTTCGGCACGCTGTAGCCATATCGACAGCGCGGGTCTGCCTGCGCGGCGTTCGCCGGCGGACCGCCCCGCGCGCCAGATTGGGGCAGTCCGAAAAGAGCTGGCCAGATCTCGGGCGCGCACGACAGCCATGGCGCCGGGTGGGCCGATCGGCAGGGGCACCGCACAATGCGGCAGCCCGGTCTGGCTCTCAGTCACGGATGCTATCAGGCGGGATTTCCTCGCCCCGCGATGGTTGCCGCCATCCCCACAGACCACGGCCGGCGGCAGCAAACTTGTTGCTGGACCAGCTATCTTGCGGGACCAGCGTCGCCGGCCGGCGTTCCTCACATTTGCGGCGACGCCGGCAAGCGAATTCTCAAGCTGCCCGCAATTCCGCAACTCGTACAGCAATCGCGCGTGCTGGTTTCTCTGATTCCGAAGCCTCATCATTTGCCGCAACGCGACAGCGGTGATGATACTGGACAATCCGGTAGGAGGAATCCTGGTCGATGGCCCCTCGCGTAGATCCCGTTGCATCCGACCCTGCCCCACCTCTGCGCAGCACCGTCGTGGTGATTGGTGGCGGTATCATCGGTTGCAGCACTGCACTGTTCCTGGCCCGCAGAGGTGTTCCGGTGGTGCTGTGCGAAAAGGGAGAGATTGCCGGGGAACAGTCCAGCCGCAACTGGGGCTGGTGCCGCAAAATGGGGCGCGACGCACGCGAGGTTCCGCTCTCTATCGAGGCATTGCGACTGTGGTCGGAGATGAACACGCTGGTCGAGGCGGAAACCGGTTTCCGTCAGTGCGGTATTGTTTATCTCTGTAAGACAAAGAAGGAGCTGGAGCAGCGGGAAGCCTGGGTGGAGCAGGTTGGACGAACTTACCAGCTCGACAGCCGAATAGTGACCCGTGCGGAAGCGATGGATCTGCTTCCAGGGCTCGATGGTGACTGGGCGGGTGGCTTGTACACCGCGAGCGACGGCCGCGCTGAAGCGCAGAAGGCGGCGCCCGCTATCGCCAACGCCGCTCGCCGG
>JASHQG010000105.1 GCA_030037665.1 Acetobacteraceae bacterium | reverse complement strand
TGCTCTTCCAAGGTGACGATGCGCATGGTGGTCTCCTCTCAGGCTTTGTCGCTCCTGCCGAACCCACCACGCCGTGGCGTCGTGACGACCGGCGGAAATTTCTGCTTGCGGCTGCAGCACGTCCGATGCGCCGCTCCCGCGCGCGAATCCGCGCCTGGCGAGAGCCCCGCGGGACAGGAGCGCTGCGGCTTCACAGGCCCTCATAATCTCAGCGCGGGTCCTCTCCCACCCGCACCAGCAGCTTGCCGAAGTTCTTCCCGCCGAGAATGCCGGCAAGAGCTCTCGGCGCTGACTCCAGGCCTTCGTGTACGTCCTCGCGATGGACAAGGCTGCCGTCGGCCACCCATGGCGCCGCGACGGCCCGCCATTCGGCCAGTTTCTCTGGCCTGTCCGAGACAATGAAGCCCTGGAGCAGCACGCGCTTGCCAACGACGAAGCCCAGGTTCGGTCCGGGCGGAAATTCCACGGCATTGTACTGCGAGACCATGCCGCACATTGCGACGCGCGAGAATGGATTCAGCAGGTCGAACACCGCGGCCTGCACGTCACCGCCGACGTTTTCGAAATACGCATCGATCCCATCCGGGCAAGCCGCCGCTAGTTCCCGCCGCAAGTCCACCGCGTGGTGGTCGACGCAGTCGTCAAACCCCAACGCGTCCTGCACGTACAGGCACTTCTCCGCCCCGCCCGCCACACCAACCACCCGCGCACCGGTGCGCTTGGCCAACTGTCCCGCCACGGAACCGACCGCACCGGATGCAGCCGACACGACCACAGTCTCGCGCGGCTTCGGCTCGCAGATTTCCGTCATGCCGCGATAGGCGGTCGCACCCGGCATTCCCAGTACGCCGAGATACGCTGACAGCGGTGCCCCATGCCGTGGCAGCTTCACGAGCCGGTCAGCCGGCGTGACACAATGCGACTGCCAGCCGCGAGCGCCCACCACGACGTCGCCCGGCACAAACGCCGGGTCGCCCGAGGCGATCACTTCGCCCACGGTCTCGCCGGTCATTACTTCGCCAATCTGCACCGCGGTGGCATAAGTTTGTTGCACGCGCAGGCGTCCTCGCATGTAAGGGTCGATCGACAGCCAAATCGTGCGGGTCACGACCTCGCCGCCTGCGGGTTCGGGGAGGGCATCCTCGCGCAGCTCGAAGTGCTCCGGCCCCGGCTCGCCGCCGGGGCGGCGCTTCAGCACAATTGAGCGACGGATCGTCGCATTCTGGCTCATCTCAGGCTCCAGGGTGATGGGGATCGACGGCGATATTGCGCCAGTTCAGCGATTGCGTCGATTTTCGGACGGGCTTTCGCAATTTCGCCTCAGTCCTGCTGTGCGCTGCTTGGGCGCCGTGCTGGGCCTACCAAGACAGGAGTCCCGGACATGCATCAGCCAACACATCCAAGACGCCGCCCCGTCCGCGCCGTCGCTCGCCCTGCTGATATGGCGGCATCGGCCTTGATTCTGGGCGCCGTCGGCATCATCGCGGTGCTCATTCTGACGTCGGGTGCAATCGTCACCGCCGGACTGCACTGAGGGAACTTGTGTGACGGCACCACACGCGATCGACCGCTCCTGTCAATTCGCTGCTGTGCCGCGGAACGTCGCGCCCGGGTTAAGGCGTGCGAGAGAGCCGGGCGAATGCCGCTGGCGCGATCCGATGAAGCCGTGTGACCGCTGAAGCCGTGCGTCAGGCCTCACGCAGCAACTCGGGTTCGACCTGTGCCGCGGGGAGCTGCAACAACACGACGCAAAGCGCAGCGATGCCGGCGGTAAGGCAACCACATAACAGGATGTGGGACGGTTGCCAGCCATGGCTCAGCAGGACACCGCCGAGCGCCGGGCCGCAGATGCCACCAAGGCGGCCGATGCCGAGCGCCCAACCGACTCCGGTGTTGCGCATTCGCGCCGGGTAGCGCGCGGCCGCCAGCCCGTTGACGCCACACTGTCCACCGACCACGCACACGCCCATGAGGAAGATCGTCGCCAGCAGCAGCAGATACGGCAGGTTGCCCAGCGCGACGCCGGCGATCACCACGATGCCAAGTGCAAGACAGCCGGCCAGTACTGGCTCAATCCCGAAGCGATGGGTCAGCGGGCCGATGGCAAGAACGCTCAGCACACCGCCGGCGCTGTAGAGGCTCGAGGAGAATACCGCGTCGGCGGGCGTTAGCCCCTCCAGGTGCAACACCGTCGGCAGCCAGAAGCCGATTAGATAGAGGCTCAAAAGGCTGCAGAAGAACATGATCCAAAACAGGACCGTGCGCAGCGTATAACCGGCGGTGAACAAGGCGATAACCGTGTTGCCCTTGGCGACGTCCACCTGCTGCGCGAGGCCGATAGCGGGCGCGGTGCTGGGATCGATGCGGAGTGCGGCATAGATGCGGAGCGCGCGGCGCGAGCGGCGGTGATGCGCCAGCATGAAGCGCGGCGATTCCGGCAACCAGATCAGCAGCACCGGAAACAGGATCAGCGGGAGAATACCGCCGATGTGGAAGATCACCGGCCAGCCATAGACCGGCAGCAACTGTGCGATAAGCTGGCCGCCGAGAAAGCCGCCCAGCGGATTGCCGCAAAAAATCGCCATGGTGACGATGGCGCGCAGGCGCTCCGGCGAATAGTCGGACACCAAGGCCACAGTCGTCGGCATCAGCGCGCCGATACCGATGCCGGTAAAGAAGCGGAGATAGGCCAGCGTGCGGACCGAGCCGGCGTAAGCGCTGGCGAGCGAGAAGACGCCGAGGAACAACAGGCTGGTCAAGATGACCGGCTTACGGCCGAGGCGGTCACCGGCCGGGCCGGACGCAAGTGCGCCGGCCATCACGCCCAGGTTGGACATAACGAAAGTGATCGCGAAGGACGCTGGCGCCGCGTGCCATGCGTGCGACAGCGACGGCACAGCCATGCCGATGGCACTGATGTCGTAGCCGTCGAAACCTTGCGCTAACGCACAGAAGACCGCGACCCTGAGCTGCAGCCCGCCGAAACGTTGCTGTTCCAGCCGCGATTCAGGGCTGGAGGCGAGCGTGCCTGACATTGGTTGTCTCCTCCCGGCTCTCGCGCGTCGTTGCGCAGCTCCAAACGATGAAGCGATTCCCCTGCGGGTGATTGCCTCGTCGCTTTACGCCGCTCAACCATGCCGTGGCCTTATAGCGTCGCTTCCTCGGCCGTCGGCACGCGCTTCACCCGATGAGCCTGCACCCTGGGCAGCACATCTCTTGCGAACCGCCGGATTTGTTCCAGGAACATCTCCTGCGGCATAGCGCCGCGGTTAAAGCCGATCTGCACCGTGTTGGCGCCGGCATGGTCTGCCAGAGCGATGATGCGCTGCGCCACTTCGTCCGGCGTACCCCAGGGCAGGCGTTCGGCGAGGCGGGCGACGCCCTCGATCGTCAGGTTGCGGAAATCCTCGCGTGCATGCTCCCCGGCGCGGCGATTCTCCGGCCGCACGTAATCGAGTGACGCGTCCGACGTATAACCGAACTGGCGCTGCAGGCTGGTCTCGGTAAAATTGCCGTGGCTGAACAAGGTGCGATTGAAGTAGAGCAGGTACGGGCCGCATTCATTCACGGCCTGGGCTTTGCTGTCGGCGACGTACACCGAGAGCCCAAGCGACAGATGGTCCGGCGTGATCACATGGCCATTTGCTGACAAGCATTTCGCATAATAGCGAATGATGTCATCCTGCAACCCGCCAGGGGCCATGCCGGGCGTGATGCGGATATTGTGCCTTGCGGCAAACTCGATCGACTCCTTGCTGCCGACGATTGGCATCCAGATGTCCGGGTGCGGCTTTTGCACCGGCCGCGGCCACAACGCCACGTCGCGATACGACCAGAATCTTCCCTGATATGAGAAGATGTCCTCGGTCCAGGCGCGGGTGACAATCTCATAGGCTTCCTCAAACCGCGCTCGCGATTCGGACAGTGCCACGTTGTGCACCTGGTATTCGCGTGGAATTCCACGGGCGAAGCCCGAGATCAGCCGTCCGTTCGACAAGCAGTCCAGCATGGCCAGCTCTTCCGCCAGGCGCAGCGGTTCGTGCAACGGCAGCAGATTGCCATAGATCAGCAGTTTCACGCGCTTGGTTCGCTGCGCCGCCGACGCGGCCATCAAGTTCGGTGAGTTCATCAGACCGTATGGCGAGCAATGGTGCTCGTTGAAAGCGAGCCCATCGTAACCGAGGCGGTCAACCTCCTCCCACGCGTCCAGGTGCTCGGCGTAGGTACGCGCAGCGACGTCGGATTTGAAGTGCTGCGACGACAGTGGATAAGGCAGCTCGTTGCCAACCTTCAGGTGATCGAGATGCTCGCCGTAGGCGAGAAGATCGAAGACGAACACTTTCATGGGCACTCTCGGCGCTTTGCGCCGGGAGTGTGTCGTCAGGCAGACTGCCGGTCAATTCGCGCCTCCGGGCGCTCGATCCGAGCTGCTGGCCCTTCACTCTCGCTGCCACGCACTCGACCTCTCCCGCTTCGCTGGAGCGGGCTTGCCTGTCTTCACAGCACCAGCGCCCAGTCCTCACCGACGATCGACGGCCCGAACATGCTGTGCGGCGTGCTCGAAATCAGCCGAAAACCGGCGGCCTGATAGATCCCACGTGCCGCCACCAGCACGTCGTTTGTCCATAGTGTGATGCG
>JASHQG010000104.1 GCA_030037665.1 Acetobacteraceae bacterium | reverse complement strand
CGCCCCGGTGCCGGCGCCAAGCAGGCCGCCGCCGACCGCGCGTTGACCCGGATCATAGGGGTTGGTGCAAGCGGTCACGCCTAGCACGATGCCAAGCGAGGCCACAGCGACGAGACGTAATTTCATAAGTATCTCCTGCCGCGGTCAGGTTAGCGGATGCCCACGCCGATTGAGATGGCAGGGGGATAATACACCGGCGGCGGCGCGTAGACGACAGGCGGCGCGTAGTACACCGGTGGCGGTGCATAGTACACCGGCGGCGGCCCGTAATAACCATACGGGCGGACCCAGACATGCGGGCCGTGCCAGGCGCGGACCCAGTGTCCACGATGGTGCCAATCCGCTTTCGCGGGGCTGACGCAGGCGAGCGCGCCGGCCAACACGGCCGCGGCGAAGCCGATCGTTCCGATGCGTCGCGGGTTCATGTCACGTCTCCTTTCCGGGACGCCGGATATATGCATGGGATCATGGCACCGCCTAGGCGGCTTGATCACGAATACGTGATAAGATCGGTGCGTAGAACCGATTCTGCGCTAAAAGTCACGGGCTTCTCACGCCGCGCATGACCGGCCGGCCGAGCCGCCGCTACGCAACCTGCGCACTCTTCTCATCACGGCGGAAGACGGGGACGAGGCTGCATGGGGTCCCGTCTGTGGCGGCATGAAAACGCGCGGCCCGGTCTCCGGCTCCCAACGCCGGGGCATCGTCCAGCCGACGATTGCTTCATTGTCGCGCCCGTCGCGATGCGATCAGCGCACGTCCTCGATTTCCAGGGGGAACAGCCCGTCGGGATCTGGCGTGTGAAGCAGGTGATAGACGTTGAAGCGGTACGCCGGGCCAAGCGACACCTCCGGCGGCGTGAACGGGAATGCCAGGTTGCCCGCGGTCGAGAGACGGCCCGGATAGCCGTGATGCAGCAGATACTGCTTGCACGTGCGTACGACCTCGGCTGCGCGCTCGGCTGTCGGCGATATGCATTCGGCCATGACGAACACCTCGCCGGGCGGTGGCTCTCTCGCCGGTGCGGCCATGCGGACGCCGTTCACGCCATAGACCCGGAAGCGCAGCGTGTAGTCCTGCGGCTGGTCCTCGCAGACCAGCTCGCGCACCACGTCCGACACTGCGGCCAGGATGTCGCGATGATGGTCGATGAATCGCGGATCGGCGGCGCCCGCGAGCAAAACGGCACGCTCGCCAATGTTGCGTGCGCCCTCGATCTTTACGCACGGATCGCGTGATTCTTCCCAGCGCGCGCCGGTGACGCGACTGCGGCGCTCATCCACCGCAGCGTATTGGGCGGCGCTGAGGTCGAGCTTGCCCTCCGGCTCGTACACCGTGAACGGATCGGCCTGCTCGTAAAGACTGTGCGCCGCGACCGAGGTGGGTGTCGCCCTCCGCTCCGGGTTCATGCTCTCCAGCACGAAGCCGTCGTCATCCAGCGTTGCCAGGATCGAATCGCGTCCGCCGGGCACACAGCAGAGGGATGCGCACTCGATGATCTTCGCCATGTGCACAGAGAGCCCGGTCGAAAATCCCATCATCGTCGGCAGCGAAGCGAAGATCGCGGTGTCGCACGCACGACCGGCGATCAGCACGTCGATATCCTCCGCCAGTGCGCGGCGGAACGCGCCCATGCCCATTTGGCCGACGATATGCGAGGCTTGGGTGACTTCCTCCTCGGTCAGGTCCGGCATGCCGTCGATGCCGACGACCTTTCCCGCACGGACCGCGGCGCTGAGGATCTCGCGTGGCAGATCGGCACGCAGAACGCCGAGGCGGAAGCGCAGCCCGTCGGACCGCGCGATCTGGCGCACCATCGCGAGCGTCGCGTCGAGATGCGGTGCCGCACCGGCTGATCCGGCCGAGCCAATCACCAGCGGCACGTCGAGCTTGCGTGCGCCATGCAGCAATTTGCGCAGGTCGCGGCGCGTCGCTGCTGGCGCGGTCGCCATCTCGCCTTTGCCGAGATAGGTCGGGCCGATGTCGATCGAGCCCATGTCGGCGCCAATGAGATCGGGCGCACGCGCCAGTGCCGCGTCGAATGCCGGCGTCGGCACGCCATAGCCGAGCTGGCCGGATGCACCGACCAGGCGCACGGGCCGGCGATTCCTGCGCAGTGCGTCGAGGACGCGACCGGAGGCGCTCATATGTCCAACCCCAGCAGAGGCGCGTGCTGTTGCGCGCCATACACGTCGAAATCACCCGGATCGCCAGCCATGATTGCACGCGCCAGCACGATCTTGATGGCGCGGCCGACCGGGTAGGGGATCACTGTGACATCATCCGGCGGTACGACGTAGAGCGCGGCGATCGTCTCGCGATTTATCGCGGGCGACTGTGCCACGCGCCGATAGTCCTCGTCGTTCGCGAAAATCAGATCAAGGGTCAGCCGGCGCGGCCCGGCATTCTTGCTGCGAACCACCTGGGCAAGGTCAGCGAGCTTCATGTGCGGTCCTGTGGAAAGCGGCGGCGCAGGAATGCGTGAACGTCTGCGGCGCAGCGTTCGGGCACGATGTCGCAGATGTTGTGCGGCAGGCCCGGGTAGCGGATCAGGTCGGCATCGCGTATGCGTTCGCGCATGGTCTCATAATTCTCTGCATGGCCAACGGTTTCCGCGCCGGGCACGACGAGCAGAGTCGGACACTTGATGCGGTGCAGCTCGTCCATCCACCAGAGTGTCGTCATGAGACCGACGAAGCGGCCGATCCATGCGGTGTCGTTCTTACCGGCCTCGTCCAGGAACCACTTTACGTGCCCGGGATCGTGACCGGGTGGGAAGCGGTCCTCGATGGTGGCGGCGAGGAAGTTCCGCAGCCCTTCCTTGGCGACGCGCGGCAGCCAGGTGCGCGCCTGCGATTCCTTGAGCCCGGGCGTGGACGCGAACAGCACCAGGCTGCGCACCAGCTCCGGCGATTGCATCGCGAGGTTCTGCGCGACATAGCCGCCGGCGGAATTGCCGACGATGTGCACCGCACTGGTTCCGAGCTTCGCCATCAGCTCGCGCACGTCATCAACCAGCCTGTCCATTGTCAGGTCCGAGTCTGCAGCCGGCACCTGCGACTTGCCGTGTCCCCGCATGTCGAGACGCAGTACTCGGTAGTGGCGCGCGAGCGTGGGAACCCCGGCATACCAGCGCTTCGCGTGTCCCATCGCGGCATGCAGCAGCAGCAACGTAGGCGGGCTTTTCCATGGATCGGTGAAGTCGTCCTCGTAATAGGCGAGGCGGATGCCGTCGCTCGTGTCGAACTGTGCACTCACCGTCATGGCCGATTTCCCCCTGTTGCGTGCGTTCTACCGCGACGCATGCATCCTGTCACAGCGCGGCCGTCGCCAAGGGTTCGTTGTGCCATGGGCCACTGACTGTTCCGGCGTGCATCCGAATCGGGTTCGCAGCAGGTCGCACTTCCTTCAGCCCTGTCAGGCCGCACATTTCCTGTCACGGTCGGTGCAGCTCTGCGGGCGGCCGTGTCACGGTGCGTACACCGCGTTTGAAGACGGCGAGCGGTGGGGTGATCTCCGCCACCGCCTGTTCCGGCGTCGTCGCTTCGATCACGACGATATCGGCCGGATTGCCGACACGGATGCCGTAATCGCTCAGGTTCATCAACTTTGCCGAGCGCTCCGTCAGCATGGCGAAACACTCGCGCAGCCGGTGCGCGTGACTGATCTGGCAGACGTTCGCCTGCAGATTGGCCATGCGCAGCAGCGAGCAATCGCCGAGCGGCGTGAACGGGTTCAGCACGTTGTTGGTGGAGATCGAGCAATTGACGCCATGCTCTGCCAACAGATTCACGTCGGCAACGCCGCGGCGCACGCTGTGCACCTGGTCACGGCCCATCATGAAGAGGTCGGTGGCGGGAAGCACGGTGACAGCGACTCCGGCCGAGGCGATGCGGCGAGCCAGCGCTTTCAGAACGTCGGGCGGCATCGTTGAATACTTGCAGCCGTGGCCGACGGCGACATGTCCACCGAGGCCGTGTTTCTCGGTCAGCTCGCAGACCAGGTCGATGTCCATGGCCTCAGGAGAGTCGCCGGAGTCGAGGTGCATGTCGACGTCCGTCCCGAATTCGCGCGCGAGCGCGAAGATGCGATTGATCTGCCCGGCATGGTCGGGATCGTAGTTCGGCGCGGCGCCGATCACCTTCGCGCCACGTTTCAACGCCGCCACCAGCAGTTCGTCTGCGCGTCGATTGTTGGTGAGTCCTTCCTGCGGAAAGACGCAGATCTCCAGATCGATCGCCCAGGCGTAGTCGCGGCGCAGCTGCTCGATCGCCTCGAAGCTGCGCAGCTCCACGCCGGCGTCGAGTTCCAGGTGCGTCCGCATCCGCGTCGCGCCGTGCTTGAGGCATTTCTCCAGTGTGCGGCGGGCACGGTCGTAGACGTCCTCAATGCTGAATGTGTGCTTCACCGCGGCGACGCGTGGAACAGCATTCGCCTGACGGTCGGTCTCCGGCGGGCACCGGTCGATGATGCATGATTTGTCGAGGTGGATGTGTGTCTCGACGAAACCGGCGCAGACCAGGTTGCCGCCGGCGTTGTATTCCGGCGCGTTCGTCGGGAGGTTCGGTTCGAGCGCGACGACACGGCCGGACTGCACGCCGATATCGACGGGCAGCGCTTCGGGAGTACTGGCGAGGCGTGCGTTGCGGACGATCAAATCCATGAGTGGGGCTCCGCAGGGGTCGGTCGTTCACCCGCACGATCCATGGCGGGAGGGGTTGTGGCAACCTTGGAGCTGACCCGGCAAACGTGGCGTCGCGTGATGGTGTCATGCCGCGTGCGACTGGTGCAGTCACCGACGGTGGTCGGGATGTCTCGCCTGTCCTCGGCCGCGTCGCGGCCAAGCACGACAGGTTCCGCTCGCCGTCGCCCCAATCCCGTGCAACCTTAACCCTACAACGAGATCGGACAGCGCCCCGTGCACCTGAGCTCCAAGACCTACGACGTTCCCGACATCCAGGCCGCACAGGAGCTCTACCATGCCAACGGCTGGACCGACGGCCTGCCGATCGTGCCTCCGACACCCGATGCCGTCGCCGCCTGCCTCGACTGGGCGATGACACCGCCCGACATGCTGATCGGCGTTGAGCCCGTGCGCGCGGCGCCAATCACCGCGGAGAAGCTTGCGGTCAACGCCGTGATGGCCGGCTGCCTGCCGACGCATTTCCCGGTGGTCGTGACGGCGATCGCGGCGATGCTGCAGCCTGAATTCCTGCTGCATGGCGCCACTGCCTCCACCGGCGGCTGCGCGGTCCTGGTGGTCCTGAACGGCCTGATCCGCCGCGAGATCGGCGCCGGAGGCGGGTTCAACGCACTCGGCAACAGTGACCGCGCAACCGCTTCAATAGGCCGCGCCGTCCGCCTGGCACTGATCAACATCCTGGAGGTGCGGCCCGGCGGCATCGACCGGTCTACCCTCGGTCATCCCGGCAAGTTCAGTTACTGCATCGCCGAGGACGAGGAAGACAGCGGCTGGCAGCCACTGCATGTGCAGCGCGGGCTGCCGGCGGAGGTGTCAGCGGTCACCGTCATGGCTGCCGGAGCGCCACGGCAGATCATGAATGAATGGACGACGCAGCCAAAGGAGATCCTGGAGACCTTTGCCGCCGAGATGCGTGCCAACATGCGACACTACTCAATCTGGGGCGGCAACTACGCGCTGGTGATTCCGAGGCAGTTGCGCGACCACCTTGTCGCTGCGGGGTGGAGCAAAACCGACATCGCGGAATTCGTCTACGCGCGGGCACGGATACATCGGCGCGAGTGGGCGGACGTAGGCAAGGGCGCTGTGGTACGCGACCGCGGCGAGACGGAATATGCGGCGCTGCCGTCGCCCGACGCACTGCTGGTGGTGGCAGCCGGCGGTCCAGCAGGAGGCTTCGGTGCGGTCATCCCGCCCTGGCTGGGGCACAAGAGCCGCGCGGTCACGATGCCCATCGGAGCGTGCGTGGATTGCGGCCCCGATGCCGCGTTGGTCACGCCGGTCGAAAACGCCTAACCTTCGCGTGGAGGGCGGCACGTGTACCATAGTGCGCTTGAACGACAGAACGCAGCGGGCCGAAGAGTTCCGTCGGACCGATCAGCGCACATCGGGCGATGACTGGCGCCACGAAATGGCGGACCGCCGGATTGAATCCGCCATCTGCGCCCGGTGAGCCTCGGCATTCGGATGTCCGGGTCGATGCGCTTTTGTCACTAACCTAAGCTGTACGGCGATTCCCATGTCCCTTCAGGTCCTCGACCCCACCAACGAAACCGTCCCGCCGCGCGGCCAGTGTGCGCCGCGTCCCGTGTCGCTGGCGGGCAAGACCGTCGGTATCATCTCCAACGGTAAGGAAGGCACCGCCGGATTTTTCAACCATCTCGAGCGCATGCTGCGCGATCAGCTCGGCGTCGCCGAAGTGGTCCGCCGCACCAAGTCAAACTACAGCGCGCCGGCGGATCCCGACATCGTCGACGAGCTCCGTCGTTGGCAGGCCGTCGTGACCGGTATTGGCGACTGAGGCTCCTGCTCGTCGTGCAGTCTGCATGACTCCATCACCGCCGAGCGTCTTGGCATTCCCGCGATGGCGGTGATGACGACGCGTTTCGTGACTGCCGCCGAGCTGATGTCACGCGTCCTCGGCTTCCCGGGCTACGAATTCGCCGTCATCCCGCATCCGGTCAGCAGCGCCAGCGACCCTGCTCTGCGCAGCGCGGCGGACGCGGCCATGCAGCAGGCGCTGAAGCTGCTGCTCGCAGGCTGACAGCGTCGTGGTGAGGCGCTGCGCGCCGTGTCATGACAGAGAGCGAGAGCTAGCCTGGCGTCGGCGCCTGCGGGT
>JASHQG010000013.1 GCA_030037665.1 Acetobacteraceae bacterium | reverse complement strand
TTGTAGCTGTCGTCCAGCAGCAGCGCTGTGCCCCCCGCAACCGCGATCTGCCGTCGGGCACCGCGTCCGGCGGACGGCGCAAATCCCTGCAATGCCTCGACGATCGCGCCAGGCTCGGTGCGAAGTTGCAGCGTCGCGGCGATCGCAGCGAGGGCGTTCAGTGCCATATGGCGGCCGGGCACGTTCAGACGGAAGCGCAACGTCTTTCCGGACGCTGCAGCCGTGATGGTGCTGCCCTCGGCATCTGTCTCGATGTTGGTCAGCCGCACATCGGCCGACGGATCAGCGCCGAACGTGACAACACGGACGTCGCCGGCTGCGGCGCACAAGCGCGGCAGCAACGGCGAGTCGGCCGGCAATATCGCGACACCGCCTGGCTCAAGGCCACGCATGACCGCCGCTTTCTCGTCGGCGATCGCTTCGATGCTGCCGAGATTGCCGATATGGGCCTTCTCTATGGCGGTGATCACTGCGACATGCGGGCGCGCAAGGCGCGCAAGCGGAGCAATCTCGCCCGGATGGTTCATACCGATCTCGGCGACGCAGAACGCAGCGTCGGGCGGCGTGCGCGCCAGCGTCAGCGGCAGGCCCCACTGGTTGTTGTACGACGCGACCGCGGCGTGCGTCGGACCGAACAACGCCAGGATGGTGCGTAGCATCTCCTTTGTCGTGGTCTTGCCGACACTGCCGGTCACCGCGACGACACGGCCGACGAAGCGCGCGCGCGCATAGCCGCCGAGGCGCGCCAGGCCGGCGAGCGTGTCGTCCACTCGCAGCAGGCGGGTCGCGTCGGACACGCGCGCGTGGACCATGGCGCCGGCAGCACCGTTGGCCAAGGCGTCGGCAACGAATCGATGGCCATCGCCATTCTCGCCGACCAGCGCGACGAACATGTCGCCCGCGGCAAGCGTGCGGGAATCGATGGAAACGCCCGTCGCATCGAACGGCGCAGTCAGCGTGCCACCCGTTGCTTCGGTGAGGTCGTGAGAGGTCCAGAGGGGAGTCATGGGTGCACCCTCCCTCTCCCCGCAGCGGAGGGGAACAGGAAAAGCGCGCACAGACCGCCCGAGCCGGTCCAGACGCCCTGCGCCTTGACCCTCTCGCGCACCACCAGGCGGGAACGGCGCGACCGTCTCATGCGCCACCCGCCAGCGACCGGACCACCGCCACGTCGTCGAATGGCAGCACGTCCCCACCAATTGTCTGTCCCTGCTCGTGCCCCTTGCCAGCCACCGCCAGCACGTCGCCCGGTCTCAGAGCGTTCAGTCCCGCGGCGATCGCGTGGGCCCGCCCGCCGATCTCGCGCGCGCCAGGGCAAGCGGCCAGGATCGCGGCACGAATCGCAGCCGGATCCTCGCTGCGCGGGTTGTCGTCGGTGACGATCACCGCATCGGCCCAGCGCGACGCGACCTGGCCCATCAGTGGCCGCTTGCCGCGGTCGCGATCGCCGCCAGCGCCGAACACAACCCGCAACCGGCCCTCGGTATGCGGACGCAGCGCGCGAAGCAGCCGTTCCAGCGCATCCGGGGAGTGGGCGTAATCGACATACACTGCAGCGCCGTTCGGCAAACGCGCGGCAAGCTCCATGCGACCGCGCACGCCGGTGAGCGCCGGCAGATGGTTGAGCGCGTCCTCCTGGCCGAGAGTTATCGCCAAAGCCGCCGCCATCAGCGCGTTGTCGGCCTGGAATCGGCCTGGCAGCTGCAACGGAAGATCGCGCCGGCGACCACGCATCTCGATTGCAACCACTTGTCCATCCGGTCGCGGGGTGACGTGCAGCAACCGGATCATCTCACCGGATTCGCCGACCGAGCGAAGATCCAGCTTGCGCTGCGCCGCCATTTCGCTCAAAGCCCCGAGTGTCACCGGGTCCATGTCGGCGTTCGCCACGCCCGGTGCCCCGCCCGGCAGCAGGTCGGCAAACAGACGCAGCTTGGCGGCACGGTAGGCAGTCTCGGTCCGGTGATAGTCGAGGTGGTCACGCGTCAGGTTGGTGAACGCACCAGCGGCAAAGCGAACCCCGTCGAGGCGAAACTGGTCGAGCCCGTGGGACGATGCTTCCACGGCGGCGCAGGTTACGCCGCTGCGTCGCAACCCCGCGAGCGTTTCGGCAAGAGTGACCGGATCGGGCGTGGTTAGCCCGGGTCCCGGTTCGAATCCGGCAGCAATCACGCCAAGCGTGCCGAGGCTGGCCGCCTTGCGGTGGTCGAGCAACCAAAGCTGGCGAAGGAACTCCACCGTGCTGGTCTTGCCATTGGTGCCGGTGACGCCAACCACGGTCTCGGGTTGCGGGCCAGCAAGCACGGCAGCGATCTGTGCCAGGCGGCGGCGTGGCTGCGGGTCCAGGATAAGCGGGCGAGCCGGTACGTTGTCCGGCCAAAGGGTGTCAGGTGGGGCAAGCACGGCAATGGCGCCACGCCGTACGGCATCCGCGATGAAGGCGCGGCCGTCGGCGTGGGCACCGGGCAGAGCGGCAAACAGGTCGCCGGGCACGACCTGCCGGCTGTCGGCGGTCACGCCAGCAAGGTCCAGTCCGGAAACCGCCTGCCAGGCGGAAATCGGCAGCGATGGTGCGGCATTGCGCATGGTGTCAGCGGGCCGCCATTTTCGACGTTAGCGCACGGCGGCTGGCCTCGCGGTGCGCGCCTCGCAGCGGCGGACGCGCGATGGACGGCGGGAGCGGTCTGCCAGCCGGCCCCCGATAGCCAGAGCGTACGTGCCACTCGGCGCCCTGCACCTCCGGGAACGGCACGCCGACCGGCAGGGCGGGGGCGCCGGCCGGGCGCGCAGGCTGCAATGGGATATACAGCGCCTGGTTGATTTCAGCGGCATCCTTGGTATCGGGCAGCATGCCCATCATCGGCGCCATGCGCGCAATGACCTTGCCGGCGGTCGGCGCCGACACCCAACCGGCAGTTGAAAAGCCGTAGGTGCTTTTGTTGCCGTGCGGCTCATCCAGCATGATGTAGACCACGTAGCGTGGGTCGTTCATCGGGAAGGCGCAGACGAATGCGGAAACGTTGAAGTCCTCCTTGAAGCCACGATGATAGCCATGCCTGCCGACCGTTTCCGACGTACCGGTCTTGCCCCCGGCATAGTATCCGGGGACCTCCGCTTTCTCACCGAAGCCGCTGGTCACCACGAGCCGCATGAGCTTGTGCATGATCGCGACCGTGTCGGGCGTCACCACCTCCACGGCGCCGGGCGGCTCCTGGCCAGGCGCCAGCGGCCGCACGGCGAGCAGCGTGGGGCGTACCAGCCAGCCGGTGGCGACAGCGGCGGTACCGCGCACCACGTGAAGCGGCGAAACCGAGATGCCCTGGCCGAAGCCAACCGTCATGGTGGTGGCTTCCTTCCATTGGGCGGCGGACTGCACGATCGGTAACGCAGCTTCCGGCAGTTGAATCGGCACGCGCGAGAACATGCCCATCGCGCGCAGCCAGGCGCGCTGGCGCGCGGCGCCGACGTCGAGCGCAATATGGGCCGCGCCGAGGTTAGAGGAGTAGGCGATGACTTCCGGCAGATAGAGCCAGCGGTGCTTGCCCTCGAAATCGCTGATGGTATAGCGGCCGATATGGATGTCCCGGGCGGCGTCGAATTCATCCCAGATGTGGATCACGCCGTCATTCAGTCCCATCGAAGCGGTCTGCAGCTTGAACATGCTGCCCGGCTCGTACATGCCGGTGACCGCGCGGTTGAAGCGCGCGTCGGCGGGCGCAGAACCGAAATCGTTGGCGTTGTAGTCAGGCAAGCTGACCATCGCCAGCACCTCTCCAGTGCGGGCATCCATGACGATGCCGCAGGCGCCGACCGCCTCGAACTCGGCCATCGCGGTGGCAAGTTCGTCGCGCACGATGCCCTCGATGCGAATATCGAGCGACAGGCGCAGCGGGTCGGGATCAGTCTCTAGCCGCTTGTTGAAATACCTCTCGACGCCGGCGACGCCATGCTCGTCGACGTCGACGCCGCCCAGCACCTGGGCCGCGAGGCGGCCCATCGGGTAGTGGCGTTCTTCGGTCGGCTGGAAGTCGATGCCCGGAATGCCGAGCGCGTTGATGTTGACCTCTTCGTCCGGGCTGATCTGGCGTTCCAGATACACGAAGCCCTTTGTGCTTTGCGAAAGGCGGCGGATGGCCACCGCCTCGTCGAGGCGCGGCAGCACCGATTTCAGTTTCTTCGCGGCGGCGGCGGGATCAATGATCTGGCGGGGATCAGCGAACAGGGAGACAGTCGGCAGCGAGACGGCAAGGATCTCGCCGTTGCGGTCGGTGATCATGGCGCGCTGGCCGGGCATGCTGATGTCTGCGGCCGGCTGTACGGGCGGGGGCAGGGAAACAATCTGGTGGTCGGGGCGGGTCGGCAACATCGGCTGCAGCACTGTAGCATCCGTCAGCTTGGCGAGCAGCGCCACGAACAACGCGCAGAACAGGAAAGCCGTGATGACGAGACGGCCGCGAATCGTCTCGAGGGCGGCACGACGGTCAACATCCGGCGCCGTCAACCGCACGGTCTCCATGAGCGGCACGGTGTCGGCGCGGGCGGCGCCGCGCCTGCGGGCCGGACGGCCGTGACTGTTCAGCGGCGGGGAATCGGGAGGCGGGGCGTCGTCGCCGGGATCCTGCATGTTAGCCCCCCGGGTTGTTGTATGTGGCGTTGAGCGGCACCGGCCGCGGCAGGTTCGACGTGCCGCGCGCCATGCCAAGCATCGAGCCACCGTACGCGGACGGCGGCGCGGTCTGGGGGCGCATGACCGGCATCGCCCGTGGCTCAGACCGGATGAAACGCGCTGGTGCCACCTCGGCGATCATCGGTTGTTGTGTGGTCGGCTTCCAGACCGCCACATGCTGCGGCGTGCGCACCGCCGCCACGACCGGGTGCGGCCTCATCGGTGATAGATCCGCCTCGCGCGCCGCTGGACGCGGCGCCTGGGCGATCGCGGGTCGCGGTGCGCGGTCCGCGGGCCGCGCCTGCGCGACCACAGGTCGGGGTGTGTGGTCCGCTGGCGGTGCCTCGGCGATCACCGGTCGCGGTGCGTGGTCCGCCGGGGGCGTCTGGGCGATGACTGGCGCCGATGCGACGTTGCCGGACGCCGTCACCGATGCGGTCGGCGGATGAGGCGGGCCGGCCACGTTCACCTGATCGGCGCCGTCACGCCGCCGTTGAGCAGGCGCATCGGTCGCGGCTCGGTCATTGGGTGATGCTTCGTTGGCGGCTTGGTCGGGCGTTGACGCCGCGGTCGCCGCTGATGCGACCACAGGCCCGGTGGCGGCCGGCGGCGGTGGCCCAACTGGCGGCAGTCGGCTGTCGAGGTCGGCGGCGTCGGTAAATTGCGTCGGTGCGACCGGCTGCAGGTTCGTCAGGTACTGGGCGGCCAGCCGGTGCAGCCGGTCGGGGTCATTGAGCAGCATCCACTCGGCATGCAGCGCCCGGGATTGCTCGCGCAATGTGTCGGTCTGCTTGACCGTCTGGTCGATCTGCTGGTCGATCAGGTGCACGCGGTGCTTCGCCTGATAGAGGTACATCCCCGATCCGCAGGCCAGGATGAAAGTCAGGACGGTGATCGGGCGAATCATGGTGCGGGTCTCTCGATGTCGGCCGTTGAGCGGGACATGCACTCGAGCGCACGCAACCGGGCGCTGCGCGCGCGCGGGTTGGCAGAGGTTTCCGCATTGGTGGGACGCAAAGCGCGTGGCGTCAGCAACCGAAAACGCGGGGCGACACGCAGCACAAGACCGCGCGGGTCGTGGCGCGATGGCGCGGCAGCGCGGCCCGCCGCGTCACTCATAAAGCGCTTCACGATGCGGTCTTCCAGCGAATGGAACGCAATGACGACGAGGCGACCACCGGGCGAGAGGATCCGGGCAGCGGCGGTGAGCGCGCGCTCTATTTCGCCGAGTTCATCATTGATTCGGATGCGCAGCGCCTGGAAGCTGCGGGTGGCTGGATCGATGCCTGACCGATCGGGGGGGAGCACCGAGCGGATGATTCGGGCAAGACCGGTGGTCGTG
>JASHQG010000103.1 GCA_030037665.1 Acetobacteraceae bacterium | reverse complement strand
GCCGGGACCGGATGCAACGTACGACCGGCCTCGTCCCTGACGAGCGGCCTCGTGTTCGCCAGAAGCTTGCCGTCCACGGCGACGCCGGCGGACGCGACAGTCACGACGTCGCCGCCCAGTGCTGCGACCGGCTTGATCAACGGCTCGTAGCCTCCCGGACAACGGCCGGAGGAAATGTAGCCGCGGCCCGCGGCCTGGCGGATGTCGGTGCTGTCAGGCGGGCAGATTGCGACGACCGTTCCGCGTTCGACCGGCTCGCTCGCCTGCACCTGCCACAGACCGCGCGGCATTGAGGCGGTCGTATTGAAACAGAGGCCGGCCGCTTTGCCGATGGCGAGTGCTCCCATCGTCACGGCTCCGGTCAGCATCATCACGACGGGCAGCTTCTGCCGGTGCCATCGTGTCATGCGTGGCGTCATCGCTTTCATGCGACCACCTGAAAGAGCTGTGCCGCGCGCCGCGTCGAGCCCGTCACCGGCGGGTCGATCGCTGCGCGTCGCGAAAACACGGGATCGAGGTAATAAAGGATCTGGGTCCCGAAGATCGGACGCTCACCAGCCAGGAAGATGACCGTCTCGCCACTCTCCACGATCTGGTCATCGCTGTTCTTCCGGGGTTTCTTCAGGCCCATGATCTCATCAGGTGTCAGCAGAGGCCGGCTGACTTCGTGGTAGGTGCGCGAGACGTGGTTCAACCGTCCGAACCGCGTGCCGCTCTCGGTTACGTCTTCCTTGACGATCGTCGCGTTGCCGATCATCCGGCTGACCCACTCGGCAGTTTCCCACTCGTTCGGCGCATAGACGATGCGAACATGGCAATTGCTTGTAATGCTCTGATGCGCACCATAGGCGTTGAACATCTGTTCGCGGTTCTGCGCGGCGAGGAACGCCTTGATCCCGTAGCCGGCACATTTCGGCAGTGCGTCCTGGATGATCTGCAACCGGCCGAGCGAGGGGAACTCGTCCAGCATCATCAGCAGCCGATGGCGGTGCGGCATGAGCGGCCGGCCGTCCTTGTAGCTCAGCGCGACGCCCATGAGCTGACGCATCGCCATCGTCAGCAAGAGCCGCACCAGGGGCCGTAGCCGTTCCTTGTCGCCGCCGCGCGTAACAATATAGAGCGACACCGGCCGCGCATGGTTCATCAGGTCCATGATGCGGAAGTCGCTGTGGCGCGTGTTCTCGGCGATGATCGGGTCCTTGACCAACGTCAGGTAGGTCTTGGCGCTGGAGAGGACACTGCCCCGCTCGCGCTCGGGACGGTCGAGCTGGTCGCGTCCGGCCGCAGCAACGACGGCGTGTGGGCCACCCGCAAGATGGCGGTTGGTCCGCATTTCCTCCCACAGCGCATCCGACTTCTCTTCGGGATCGGAAAGCGCATAGGCCACATCGGCAAGACTTGCCGTGCGGCTGGCGGCCTTCGCCTTGTACATGACATGCAGGATCACGGCGGATAGCAGATCGAATGATGTCTTGCCCCAGTGGTCCTTGCCTTCAATGCCGTCGCCGTTGGGGTCGCAGATCATCTGCGCGATGTTCTGCGCGTCCGCCACCTCGTATGGCGTACCGAGGCGCACCTCCTCCAGGAAATTAAAGCCCGCGCTGCCATCGATCGCGCCTGGCTCCCAGCGGATCACAACGTTTCCGGCGTGCCGCGCCCTCCATCCGGCGGTAAGCGCCCACAGCTCGCCCTTTTCGTCGTAGATGAGGGCGCCGGCCGGCCATGACAGCAGCGTCGGCAGTATGTTTCCGACACCTTTGCCGCTCCGCGTCGGGGCGATGACAATGCAATGCTCCGGACCGTCGTGACGGAGGTAGCGGATGGGCCCGCGTCCATCCGTCCAGCCGCCGACATACACGCCGGCATGCGGGTGGTCAGCAGGCGGCAGCAATCCGCTGCGGCGGATTTCCGACCCCGACTGAAAGCGCGCGGTGCCGTGGACTCCTTCATGCTTCCGGGGCTTACGCCGTCTGGCGTTCGACATGGCGAGGCAGGTCAGCATGCCGCAGGCTGCGACGCCCGTCAGGCTTGCATGAATGATCTGGAATGTCGCCGTGACGTTCGGCGCCCACGGCGCCTGCTGCCAAACGATCCAGCACCAGGGTGCGTAGAGGTGTCCGATCCACGGCGCACCGAGCGCCGGATGATAGCCGACGCGCCATGCGGCGAATTGCGTCGCCGCCATGCTGGCTACCGTGGCACCGGTGATCAGCGCGACCGAGCCGGCAAGCATGGTAGACGGCTGCGTGCGCACGCCCTTCCTCTGCCTGTTCATCGGCCGTGACCCCGCCAGGCCGCGATGGCCGATGTGTCGTGTGCGGAATGCGCGTGTGCGTGGTCGCGTTCAACGCCGGATTTGTATGAGCGTTCTGCCAATCCGCGTTGTTTTTCCAGCGCGTCGTCAGAAAACGTGACTTTGAAACCCTTGATACCAGCCAACTCTGCAACCTGGGCGCGGAAATCGTCGCTCCCGTTGACCCTCAGTGGACGCTGGCTGAATCGGGTCGACGCCAAAGACAGGGCGAGGCACACGGCCTCTGCAGTAACCTCCTCGATGCAAATGCTCCGCGCTTCATCCCACACGACGCCGCCATCAGTCGTGCGGTAGATCACACGGCCGTCACGCCGCACCGTGGGCCGCAAATGCACACGGACGATGTGTCGCGCATCGCCGCCATCCTCTGCTTGCAGGCGCAGCCCGTCCGTCTGCGCGCGATGCAGCGCTCGATCGCGCAAGGCGGCGAGCGCTGCTTCGTTGCCGTTGGAAGCTTCCGTCTCAAGGTAGCTCTGCCAGGTCAAAATCCGATGTTGCGCGCGAACCTGGCGTCGGTCGAAAAGCTTGGGCGGCATTGTCTCACCGCGATTTCGTCGCTGCTGGTCATCAATGTGTTGAAATGCGTCCCGCTTCAATTGACCACTCACCTTTGCCAGTGGTTCCGCGCGAACGCGGTTACCGTCGTACGCGTCGGGTTGCATTTCGTCCTCGAGGTGCTGCTCGTGCGGTTTCGCAGGCGTGACGCTGCGCGCAGCAATGGCAGCAATCCGCGCCTGCGTGAATGCCTCATAGAGCGACCCGGATGGTGCTGGCGTGGCGTAACTTACTGTCGGCGTGGCGCCCGTAGCTTGACCGGGTGGCTGGAAAGGGCCGAGCGCATCGGTCACTGCCTTGAAGGACAGCCTGCGATCCACGTCCGATGCTTTGAGGCACAAGCGCGCCACGCTGCGATGTGCGATAATGAGGCCGGCGCCATGCGGTTTGATCTCCAGATCGAAGCGCGCGGCCGCATTGTGCAGTTCTGGCCACCCCTGACCGCCGTCACGCACGCCCAACAACGTCGGCGCTGCCATCTCACGCACCCAGCGCAGGAATGATGGCCGGCCTTGCCAGGCCTCGAAGTCGGCACGTCTGCCCTTGATCTTTCGGTTGTCTCCCCACCTCTGTGGCCCGGTCGTGTGCGGCTCGCGCCGCAGTCCGTGCCGGATCTCCAGTTCCACGCAGGCCGCCTGCAAGCGGTAGTGATCCCAACACAGCCTTGGGATGTGGAAGGTCCGCGGATGCACCTTGTTGATGACCACATGGACGTGCCAGTTGTCCGTATTCTGATGCACTGCCGAGACGCGCTGATGTTCCTGGAGACCGAGCGCGGTACAGAGCCAGTCCTCGATGTCCTCGACTTGCGCCCGGGTCGGTAGCTCGCCGGCAGGGAAACTGACCACGAGGTGGTAGCTCTTGTCAGCGCCACTTCGCCTGTTGCGTGCCTGGGTGACAACGATCTCCTTGACCGCCCAACCCCGATCGTCGCACTGACAATTGGTCACTCGTTCCCACGCGACCTTCTCGCCCGTGCGTTCGGAGTTCAGTGTGTAGGCGTTGAGCCGCGTCCAGCGCGCCGGGTCGGCCAATCGGTGTTCCGGCACGACGTTGAGCACGTAGCCGGCAAGCCACTGATAGGCCCCGTCGCGTCGGCTGCTCATGACCCGTCTGGTGATCACACCCGACTCACCACGTCGATGAGCTGTCCCTGCAGCGCATCAATCCTCTCAAGCAGCCGGCGGACCTCAATCTCGGGCGCGCCACGCCCGGGCCTTTCCTCGAGCCAGAGTTTCAATAAGCCTCCAAGCCTGCCCTGGTCGCCGTTGAGCTTCGCCAGGTCCAGCACGGCATCGTAATCGAGAACGGACCTGATCGGATGACCGAGGCCGGAGGCACGCAGATAGGCGGCAACCGACAATCCGGCCACCCTGGCGCGCTCTTCGATGCGCGCGCGATCCGCAGCTGACACAGTGAATCCGAGACGACCGTTAAGGGCGCGCGTTTCTCTTTCCATGGCGTTCCCCTCATCCTTTTCCATCGAGCCGCCAGCGATCAGGCTCACGCGGGTGCTCAACAAGGTCAGTCTGCCATCGAACGCCATACGCGTGTATGCATCATTTGGCTCTTCATCACCGTCGTTGCAGAGATTCACTGTTGTTTGCACATGCGGCCACAATGTTTTCACCCACTCGCGGAGATGTTATTCGATAAACCGGATGGCTGTGCTACCCGAGGGACCGCTACATTCGGAGAAACACATGAACACATCACCTGATCGTCGACCTATGAAGGGGATAGGTCGCGTCACCTTCATCGCCCACCTCGCGGAAATCACCGCCGAAATCGACGCCGGCTGGCCGCTCAAGGCGGTCTATGAGAACCGCCGGGGCTCTCTCGGCATCTCGTACGTCCAATTCTCCCGCTACGTCGATCGAATCATCGGTCGCAGCGCGCGCGGTCGGAGGTCGTTGCAGCCACCGCAACCCGCGTGCCCGGTGACGGACGTCCGGGTCGGGGTCACCGCATCAGGCCGGGCCAGCCATGCCGCAAACCGCACGCCGCGAACCATCAAGCATGATCCAATCGAACGGCCGGACGATCGCCGGCAGCTCCTCGGAGAAGACTGAGAGAGAGCGCAAACTGCATGTCGTGCTGCAGGGCAAGAGCGGCGTCGGCAAGACCGTCGTCGCGCTGCTGCTCTCACAATGCATCGAGGAAGCGGGCGAGCCGGTGATCTCTGTCGATGCCGACCCGGACCACGATTCGCTGTCTGATCTCGCCGCAACGCCACCCGAGCGGCTGTCGATCTTTGCTGGGAACACACTCGATACGCGTGCGCTCGATCGCTTCACCTGTAAGGTGCTGCGCGATGACGCCCATGTCGTGATGGACAACGGGACATCGGGTTTCGTGCCGGTCGGCCGATACCTCGTCGAGAACGACGTCGCGGTACGCATGCGTGACGCGGGCCGTGAGATGGTCGTGCACGTGCTGGTCACCGGCGGGCCTGGCATGCTGGAGACGATGAAAGGCCTCGCCGCTGTCGCGCGGGACTTTTCCCCGCCGATCCGGATCATTGTATGGCTCAACGAGTACTTCGGACCGATCGTGAACGCGAACGGCAAACCGTTCGAAGAACTGCCCGCCTACACCGACAACCGGGAGCGCATCTTCGCCCTGGTCCGGCTGGCCATGCTGAGCGAGCAAGCGGCCGCCGATCTGCAGATGATGCTCGCGCGGCGCCTGACTTTCGCGCGGGCCCTGGCCCCCGACAACACGGACATCCTCCGCGTGCAGAAATCGCGCCTGTTCCGGATCCGGCAGGCCCTTTGGCCGCAGATCGCACGGCTGCTGTGATGGATCCCCGCAAGGCGCGCGAGGTGCTGCGCAAGCAGGGCATCTTCATCCACGAAAATGACCCCGTTCTTGACGTGGCGGCTCTTTGCGATGCCGCCATGACCGACACACTCACGGCGATCGAAGGCGTCGTGAAAGCCGCGGCCGATCGCACGTCCGCCGCGGCCGCTCAGGCCGTCGATGCCGCCAAGGAGACCGCCGAGGTGGTCATCAGCCAGGGCGCGGCATTCATGCTCGAACAGTTCCGCGGCAGCGTCCATGACGCCACCGCCACCATGCTGGCGGAGCTGCGCGCGGAAACCGCCAGGGCAACGCGCGCGAGCCGTCTCGCCAGCCGCATCGCCTGGGGCGCTGCGATCCTGGCTGCGATCGGTTTGGCCGGACTCGGCGGGTTCCTGCTCGCCGCGCTCGGAGCGAGGTGATCGTGAAAGCACATCTGACCACTTCGGTGACCAGATTGCCCGTTCCTCGACAGCACCCCTCCCCCGCCGATGGGGAGCAAGCGGTCACAGCTGGTTTCGGGCTGTTCTCGCTCTGCTACACACCCGACGGAGATGACGCGATGGCTGGTGCGATGATGCCGTCTGCGACGCGACGGCGGAGTTCGTCTTTTTGCAGTTTGCCCGTCGGACCATGCGGCAGCTCAGCCGCAAACGCGATGGCATCCGGCAGCCACCATTTCGGCACAAACCTCTGCAGGTGCGAGCGGAGATCCTCGACCGCGACAGTGGCGTTCTCCGCCAGCACCACGATCATGAAGGGCCGTTCCTGCCAGCGCGCGTGCTGCACGGCCACCACGGCCGCTTCCTGCACCGCCGGATGCTGCGTTGCAGCTTCCTCCAACGCCTGCGAGCTGATCCACTCGCCGCCCGACTTGATCGCGTCCTTCGCCCGGTCAACGATGTGCAACGTATTGTCAGGATCGATCACCGCGATATCGCCGGTTCGCATCCAGCCGTCCTTGGTTTGCAGATCGAGCTCGGGCCGCTTGAAATAGGCGCCCGCCGTCCAATGGCCGCGACATTGCAGGTGTCCCGGCGTGCTGCCGTCAGACGACAGCGGCCTGTCTTCGTCATCGACGATGCGGATCTCGTTGCCATAGAGCGGCTTGCCCTGGGTTCGCATCGCCGCCACAGCGGCATCATCCGATAGCCCATCCGGGACAAAGGATATTGTCGCGCCATGTGTGGTTTCGGTCATTCCCCAACCATGACTGACGTGGACGCCATAATCGCGCAGGTAGCTTTCGATCATGGCGGCGGGAGGCGCCGTACCACCTGAAAAAATGCGTCGCAGCGGACCCAATCCCTGTCCCGTCGCCCGGCAATGCTCGAGCAACCCCAACCAGATTGTCGGCACCGCTGCGGCAATGGTCACGCCCTCATCCATGATCAGGCGGTACAGCCAGGCGTCGTCGGCGCGTCGCCCGGGCAATACGAGTTTTGCGCCGTACATCGGGCCCAGGAAGGGCACCCCCCAGCCGTTGCAATGGAAGAAGCCCGGAATCCCCAATACCACATCGCTGGCCGACAGTGCCCAGCCATTGCCACCACCGATTGACAGTGCGGACAGCACGGTGCCGCGATGCGAATAAAGCACGCCCTTTGGTTGGCCTGTCGTGCCGGACGTGAAGCACAGCATGCAGGCCAGCCGCTCATCCAGCTCGGGCCAGGCAAATGCCGGGTCGCCAGCATCAATGAGGTCCTCATGGCACAATACGTTAGCCAGGTTTGTGGCCGGCATAGCACGGCGCGACGTCATCAGGACGAAGCGGTCAATCGTCTTCAGACGAGGCGCGAGTTGTTCGGCCAGAGCCAGCGTATCCGGATCGATGAACAACGTCCGGTAACCGGCGAAATTGATCGTGTAGAGAATCTGCGCCGGTGCCAGCCGTGGGTTCGCCGTGTGCAGGATGCCTCCAATCCCGCTGACGCCGTAAAACAACTCGAAATGCCGATGCGTGTTCCAGGCGAGCGAACCCACCAGGCAATCCGGCCCGATACCCAAGCACGAGAGCGACGACGCGAGCCTCCGACTGCGCTGTGCGGCCTCATAGTAGCTGCTGCGTGTGACGTCCGGGCCGCCGTACGATACCAGTTCCGTGTCCGCGAAGGTTGCTGCGGCGTGCTCGATAATGGTGGAAAGCACCAACGGATAGTCGAGATTGAGGCCCAGCATCGGCAGAAACCCGAATTCCATTCAGAACTGACGTTGCGAGGGCTGCTTCGCGCTGTCAATCTCATGCACCTGACCGAACCAGGCGTGTGAGCGCGGCAGGAGTGGTGTTCTTGTCCTGGTCTATAAAAGAGTGCCGCCGTGGCCGTGCGGAAATCTGCTGACCTTCAAGTTTACACTCAACCGGCCGGATCCGGCGGCTGCAGCACAGCAAGCCTCAGCAACGAACGGGCAAAGACCGATGTACCAAACATCGGGTGACGCCGCACGATCGACGTGAGCACCGGGTGATACATCGCACGACCATGACTGGCACCGCACCGGTCGCCGCGACGTAACGTCCAGCGCGCAGTCCTCGCCGACCAGCACGGAGGGGTTCCTGCCTCCAGCGTCGCCCCGGCTGCCCGCCGGTCCTCAGCTAGGCAGCCAGCTCAAACCAAAAGTCGAGCATCTCGCCTTTCCGCTCGGATGCAAAGATCGTGACAACGCGCGTGCCGATCTTCAGCTTCTCAGCTGCCGCCT